>CAMJKC010000083.1 GCA_946406305.1 uncultured Lachnospiraceae bacterium | reverse complement strand
GATTGTGCTTTGCCCCCTCCTACGAATTATGCTTCACCCTTACGGTATTTATTTTTTCTGATGTATTGATTAACTTATAAATAATATTGTTTTCATCATATATATTCTCAAACGGCACTACCACTCTTGAACCTTTACCTTTGCTACTATAGACATATATAAGTCCAGTTCCCGCTTCTTTATTTCTTATATAATTCACTTCTTTTTCTGTAAGCATAAGTATATCTTTTAATAACTTTATATCAGATTCAAGAAGTGATAAAGACACTATAAAACCAATATTTGCTATTACATCTCTACCAAAAAATGAATTTAGGACATCTTCTGGATTTTGTGTTATACCTACAGGACAGCCGTGTGACTTTCTTAACATCTTCCAAAGTTTTGCCATAAAAGATGCTGTATCATCATTTAAAAACATTAAATGAAATTCATCTATTATAATATCCGTATCAATCCCAAGTGCTCTATTTTTAGATATTGTAAGCCATATGTTATCAAGTAAAACTTCCATAGCCATAGGCTTTAACTCTTTACCAAGATTACTAATATTATAATTTATAATATTTTTCTTTAAATCAATATTACTATGCCCTCTAAACAAAGTGCAATGAGATGTCCTACTATAATATTTTATTGCTTTTAATAATTCTTTATCTTCATCACTACTATCAACACTTGTTATCTTTTCAAGTTCTAACTCAAAATCTTCTATGGTCGGAATTGTGACTTTATCTTCTATCCACTTCTTATATATTTCTGATACTGCTATACTTACTGTTGTCCTCTGTCCTGCTGTGAGTTTCATTTTTTGCATAAGGCTGCAAACCGATAAAATCATATCTTCTTTGTCTGCAAGAGGGTTATCTCCATAACTATCATCTATATCAAATAAATTTATATGATGAATACCTCCTGACTCTATATTTATAACTTGTCCATTTAACTCATTCGTTATAGGTATATACTCTCCTGATACATCTAATATGATTACTTGTCTTTTTGTATCTCTTAAATATCTACTGAGTAATGTTTGTTTTCCTATCATTGATTTGCCTTTACCTGTCATTCCAAATAGTAGCATTGAGTAGTTGTCTGCTCCCATTACATCGTATACAACTGGATTATTTGTTATTAGATTTTTACCATAGTAATCACCATTTTCATCTATTAAATCCATTGCATTAAATGGTTGAAAAGCAGTTAAACCTTCACTATTTATACATCTCGTATAAAGTGTTTGATTTATACCAAAAGGCATAATAGTATTAAATACATTCTCTTGCATATTTTCTGAAACTATAAAATAAATACCTAATAAATTAGCATTATTTATAAATGAATATACATTATCAATACATTCTTCATGTGAATTACCATATACGAGAACATATAGCCCCATATCAAAAAGTCCATCATTTTTTGTTTTTATATTTTCATTTATTTTTATTGCTTCATCTCTTCTAATCTTTAATGCTTGAGGTATCAAATCTACTGACACTTTTGATTCAGATAACCTCTTTTGTATATCATAAATCTCTCCATCTATATTACCAAGTTCTCTACCTATAAGCCTATTCGTTGTTAATGTATCAATTGGTCTTTCCTTAAACCCTATAATTATAGGAAAACTATTATCTGTCAACCTATCCAATGTATCTGTATCTATCTGTTTATTTATATCATCCATATGAAGGGCTATTATATATTTTTCATTTATTTTTATGAAATCTTTATATACTTCCATTGTTTTAGGTTTTATAAGTTCAGAAATTGTTATTCCTAAATCTATCCGACTTTTTTCACTTATTAAATCAAAATTTTCATCTGATAGTTTATCATTTACTTTATCTTTATTATAAAAATAATATAATAATTTAATTGTTTCATCTTGTGTTAATTCTATTAATCTTGTTCCACCTATTGACTCAAAGTTTCTTTTTATACTACCACTTATTAAATTCATCCTATTTTTTACACTATCTTGGTAATGGTCATTTTTTCTTTCTTCCGTAAATGCTATTATCAAATATTTATCTTTAACAAGTGTTTCTGTTGATGAATTTTTATTTATTGTTTCATTTATTCCATTTCTTAAATAATTAAAATTATCATTTTTATGTTTAAGCAAAACTTTTTCTTTAAGAAATTTTTCACCCAACTTATTTGAGTCTATCATTAACGATATTTCTATATTTTTATCTATAGAATTTAAAACATTTTTATATAAGTCATCAATAAATTTGCTATTATCTGATAACTTGTAATTAATGTCCGATATTTTAAATACTTTAACATACCTATTATTTATTGATTTAATAGTCCCATCATCATAAACTTCATCTACAAGTATAGATTGAATTATTGTATTTCTATCTCTATTAACTAATTCAAGTTGTGGCTTCTTATCATCCAAATCACATTATCTCCATTAAATCATTTATTTTTCTATAATTATTGTATAAATTCCTTCCTTCTAAACTTAGTATTGTCCCTTTATATAAGTTCTCTTTCTTTTCTAACTTTATTAAATCTACTAACTCTGTATTCTTAATTTCATCAAACACATATAAATCTATTAAACCATCGTTGTTTATAAATACTACCTTGTCTTTGATACTCTTCATAAAATCTTTAAATTTTAACTTACTAAATAAATGAAGCTCATAAACTTCTCTCTCATCACTACTTATTTCTTCTCTCAAAACATAAATATCATTATGAGTTTTTTCACCATTCTTCTTATCTCTATTTTTTATAAATATTCTTTTTGCTTTTGTATTTTCTAAATTCTCAAATATATCAACTTCATCTTTTAAATCATTAAATGTCTTACCCTCTAAATATTTCTTTTTAAGTTTGAGTTCCTTTAATTCATCATTTATTTTTTTTAACTTAATTTTTTTATTATTTCTAAACTCAAATTTCTCTTTCTTATCTACACTTTTACATTTTTCTTTTTTAATTTCCAAAATCTCATTTTTTATGAAATTTTTAATTTTAATCTTTTTGTCATCTATAGATTTCTTATTTCTTTTTACCTGCTCTAAAATCATATCTTTACAATCAAGCCTAAATATCACTATGAATTTATTTTTATATTCTATATATTCTGTAAGTATTAGTATTTTTTTATCAATTAAACTCTGTCTTAAATTTAACATTTCATCTTTTTCAACTAATTCATAGTATCTAATTAATTCATATTTCTTATTACTTACTTCATTTTCAAAAATGCTATTTTTATTTATCCTTTTCTCACTCGCAAGAATTTTGTTACTCACAAATACCTTAAAATAATCATCCATTTTCATACCATTTATTTTCTTAAACCCCATAATTAAAAATGGTATTAAAAATATCCCTGCTATAAATGCTGCTAATACAATATTTTTTAAATCTAAAACTACTATCAAATAATATAGAATTAAAGTAGAAAACACTAAACCAAGAAATAAACATATGCTCTCTCTTAAATCCATGTTCCCTATAATCGTTTCTTTATTCTTTCTTAAATCTGATGGAATATTTACCATTTATCTAACTCCAAATGTTCTCTTTGCTATGCCTCTGCTTCCTATTAAAACTATCAATTTTGAAAATTGAACTGATACAAATATAATAGCGAGAGATAGATAATTTCCTTCTCCATTCATTACATCTGTAAGTATTGTTTTAAGATAAGGATTGCATAAAAGATTAAAAAAGTATAAGACAAGAACTATGACGGTCTGCTGAAATGCTAAAGCTATAATGTTTTTTGTATAATTTATTAGACGGCTATTTTTTAAATTGTAAATTACATCCGATATAGACAAAACATAAACCGATACATAGGTGAGTATTCTTATTGCATTTTCCATAACTATAACCACTATTCCAAGTTTACTTATCCAAGCTATGACCCATGGTACAAAATACAAATTTCTAAGTGCTGCCTCCTTGCTTCTTGCTATCGTCTCATCTATAAGTGCCGAGCCATTAAATACACCCTCTAAGTCAAGTATTTTATATGCAATTGTATTAGCATCAAATATATTAGATATATCAACTGTGTTAGGATTTTTTTCAGTTATATCCACTGCAAAATATAAAACAAACCTAAAAAGTGCAAGTATAAAATATATAATGCTCCTCATATAATAAATGAGGATGAGTGATGTTATAAATGATACATACTTTCTTATCATCCTTTGCGTAAATAACCCTTGTTCTTTCAATATACTGTTTTCTTCATAATTTCTTATTAAAAAATTTGTCATTAAGAATATTAATGCAACTCCAACAAAAAATGAGTATAATTCACTTTGTGTAAATTCGTTAAAACCAACTACTACTCTATTTGAAAACTCAAATAATAATTCAGATGGGTTAGCAAAACTAAGTTTACCTTCTCCACCCGCTACACTAAAAATTTCTGCCACCATATCTCTAAATGTAATAAAATTCTTCTCAAGTTGTTCAATTTGTTCAGTTGTCATGTCTTTTAAATATTAAATAAATCTTTAGCCCAAGATAAAACCACAAACACTATTACCGCTCCTATCAAACACAAAATTCCAGCCACAATGTGCTGAACAAAATTTGATTTTGATTCACCATATCCACCTTTGTTAATAGAATCTTTATACGACAAAAATCCCTTAAAAAATTCGATTCCACCCATTATGACTGCAAATGCCCCAAGTGCTCCAAAAAATAAATCAAGTCCATCCCCTACTATTGACCTAACTTCTGATAAAGTTGGTGCATCTACTGCTGTCCCTGTTGCAAAAACTTGAGTTCTCACAATTAAGATACTTATAACAAAACTCATTCTGTAAATAATTTTTTTTAACTTTTTCATGGTTCTTCCTTTCTTATAATTACATTATCTTTTACTGTATATAAAAAATAGTATTTAATAACCTGGTCCATATTTCATCTCCCAAAAATTTCTGAGATTTTTTAAGTATTCATCAAATGCTGGCCCTGTTCTTTTATCAATCATTCTCTGTTTTTTATCAATATCTCCTTCTATCTCATTTATATCAACTTCATCAATAAAATCTTCATACTCAAGGTAATCACTTTGATTATCTTCCATAAGAGCCCTAAGTTCAGAAAGCATCTCTTCATCACTTTTATAAAGCCCAAGTTCTTTTAAATATTTTATGTATTCTTCATTTTCTTTTGCAGCTTCTAATTCTTCTTTATACTTCTTCTTATCAAATCCAAATCTTAAATCTTTTAAATAGCAAATTATATTTTCTTTATCTACATCAGACTCTATTTGAAATCTAAGTCTCTTAACTGTCCTAAAAAAATTGAAACTAAAATCAAATATCTCACCGCTATTTATCTCCTGTGTCTCATATATTGGTTCCAATAAATATTCATAACCACTATATAAATCATATAAATCTGCATCATATATTAAAAGTGTTAAATTAGTTTTTTTCCATTCCGTATTTTGTATGGCTATTTTACCTATTATTTTATTAAAATTATTTTTTGGGTTTTTAAATACAACATATCCACCATTATTTTTTAACGAAGAAACTGACAACCACTTTTTATCACCATTTATTCTCCCATTCGTCTTTTTCTTAAACCCTAAAGATTTATCAATGTAATCTATGACATTTCTATTCATCTGATTGTCATAAACTTTCTCACTCTTCTTTATAACAACATTTTTTGTCACTATTACTTGTGTTGATACTTTATCCCCACTACTTATATTTGAACTTGTAGATACATCTCTTACCCTTTCAACTTCGTATAATACTGCCTCTAAATTATCATTCACTTCTCTTCCATATTTATCAACTACTCTATAATCTGGTGTAACTGTGTCATATATAAGTTTACCTTCATTGTCAAAATAAAAATTATATCCATAAAAATCCCTATCTTCATCTATAATAATCCAAGAATTTTTATCATATTCCCCACTGTCATATATGTATTGAATCTTCTCTCTACTCTTTTTATATATATCTTCATCTTCTATAATGTTTAAATCTAATTCATCATTCTTTTTCTCTTTTTTATCATCATTAAAACTTTTATCATTTTTAATAAACTCTAAATCTGAATTTCTTTTATTATTTTTTATTCCTCGCTCATGTTTTTCTTCTTCATTTCCTATACTTTCATAACTCTCTTTATCACTTTCTTCATCTCTTATATATTTTTTATTGTTAATCACCCTTTCCGTAATATCAATTTTTACTATTAAATATATAAAAGTTGATACAAAAAATGTAATTATCAATAAAACAATCAATTTGACCAATAATAACTTTTTATTACTACTCATCTTTTTCTCTTATCTTCTTAAGTCTTCCATTTCTTATATAAACTCTTCTATTATTTCTCATGGCATTGACTTTTAACTCTAAAACTTTTCCATCTAAATCATCTATTTCTACTATCTGTGGTTCACTTTCAACAAACTCATCAAGAATTTCATAAGGCTTTCCATCAATATATATATCAAGAGATAAAGTGCTATCATCATCTTTATTCTCTATATGATTCTTTTCCGCCACCTCAAAATACATATAATTAAAATCTTTAACATCTATTTTTATAAATGAGTTATGTCCACTAAGTTCTATTACATCTTCCCATATCGCATTGTTATAAATACTCACTTTTTCTACATCAACTTTTGCATTATGTTTTTCTATTATATATTTATTGATGTTTTTCCCTGCCACTATTTGTTTTTTATATTCACTGTAATCATTATTCTCTTTAATAATTTTTCCGCTTTTATCTTTTGAATAAATTATATTTGAATCTACTGTCAAATCTCCATTTATAGGTGTTTTTATATCTTTCTCTATTTTTGTAGTTAATACTTTGTCGTTATTCCTATTAGTAGCATCAAATGGTAATTCTTTTAAAAATTTGTTATCAGTTTTATTTATTATTTTTTCATCACTTCTCTCGTCTATTAGTAATTCTCCCTTTCCACTAATAATTTTCCCTGAGAAAAGTTTTTTTACAACAACTCCATTCTCTACAAACTGACCTAATTCATTTGTCTTTCTTCCATCATGCCCTATATAATTCTTCGCTATATGCCCATCTTTGTCAAATCTATAACACTCTTTAACACTATCGCCATTTATATCAATCCACACCCAACAATCTTTTGCATACTTGCCACTTGAAGTCTTATACATAGTAAAACCATCTACTTCAATCAAGTTCCCTGCAAAACAACTACTATATAATAAAAATAATGATATAGTTGTCACATATAAGAATATATTCCTATGTTTTACACGAAATATAAAATTATTCATAAGCAAAACCTCACAAGTTTCGTTGTGGTGCATTAAACTCTGAAATTTAATAGGCACTTCATCTAA
>CAMJKC010000082.1 GCA_946406305.1 uncultured Lachnospiraceae bacterium | reverse complement strand
ATCAATAGTTGCTCCAAGCGATGTTATAAAAGCCAAAAATAAAATTATATCTTTTCTAAATAAAAATCAAATCCCAAATTTAAATAATGGAACAAAAAAAGCAATAATTGATGACCTCAATATATTGCTTACTGAGAACTAATCTATACATATTTTATCTTTAATTTTCTGAAAAGTTTTTTCTCCTATTCTATTTACATTTTTTATCTGTTCAAGCTGTGTAAATCTTCCATATTTTTCCCTATATTCTATAATCAAGCCTGCAGTTACATTACCGATAGATGGTAGGGTAATAAGTTCATTTATGTCAGCAGTATTAATATTAATTAATTTATTTTCTTTTATTACTTCATTAATGGTAGTTTCAATTTGAGTTTCAGTACTAATGATTTTTTCATTATATTCAAGGCTACTAATTATAAAATCACTATTGTGATTATCATTATAATTCTTATGAAAGTTTGAACTATCAAATAATATGTATATAAAACCAAAAAGAATAATAAAAAAAACTAAAAATGAATACTTTATAGTATTAAATATTTTCATAAAATTTTGGTATAAAATATATTGTCATTATACATAATAAATAGTAAAAAAACAATATAATA
The DNA here is from genome assembly GCA_946406305.1 of uncultured Lachnospiraceae bacterium. Classification (GTDB taxonomy): domain Bacteria; phylum Bacillota; class Clostridia; order Lachnospirales; family Lachnospiraceae; genus UBA3633. The sequence goes on along the minus strand of CAMJKC010000082.1, from coordinate 6,773 downwards.
TTTGGTATTAAATAATAAATATGGAACTTAATATCTTCTTTTTATTAAAAACAAATATAATAAAAATAAAAAAATTAAAAAACTAAAAAAATTGTTACCTAAAAATAATCCAAAAAACGCAAAACCTAAAAATCTAAAAATTGCAATTAAAATTATTAACAAAACTAAAATAAGAATAATACATTCAATTTTGTTATTTGTGCTAAAATAAAAAATATTATTATCTTGTTTTTTATATTCACTGTTTGAATTATTTTCATATATGTTTTCATTTAGATTTTTATATGAATTTACTTTTTTATTTTTATTTACTTGAAGTATTGTTTTTACAATAAAATTTGGCTCTCCAAGTTCTGATAAAACTTCATCTTCACTCTTTCCAGATTTAATTTCATCATCAATATATTTTTCATAATACTCCAACTGAAATCTTAATTCATCATTTGACAAATTATTTTCCAAATTATTTTTTAAAACATTAAGGAATTCTTTTTTTGTCATACCTTTTACCTATTTTTTATTTGTATATTTAAGTCATCTAATTGTTTTTTATCAACTTCACTCGGTGTTTCTACCATAAGACAACTTGCATCTTTTGTTTTTGGAAAAGCAATAACATCTCGTATGCTTTTGGCATGAGATATTAACATTGCTACCCTATCAAGTCCATAAGCGAGACCTGCATGTGGTGGAACTCCATATTTAAATGCATTTAATAAAAACCCAAATTGTTCTTCTGCTTTTTCTTTTGTAAATCCAAGTATTTCAAACATTCTATTTTGAATTTCTGGTTGATGAATACGGACGGAACCTCCACCAATCTCATTACCATTTAATACTATGTCATATGCTTTTGCTTTACACTTTCCTGGGTCAGTAAATAATAAATCTATGTCTTTATCGCAAACGGAAGTAAAAGGGTGATGCATAGCAACGAGCCTATTTTCTTCTTCACTATATTCAAATAATGGAAAGTTGACTACCCATAAAAATTCAAATTTACTTTCATCAATTAAATTATAATCTTCTGCTAATTTTAATCTAAGTGCTCCAAGTGCTTGTGATACTTTTTTCTTACTATCAGCAGCAATAAATAAAATGTCTCCTTTATTACATTTAGTTTTATCAAAAATAGCATTAATTTCGTCTTCATTTACATATTTTATAAATGAAGACTTGATGTCTCCTTCTTCTGATATTCCAATATAAGAAAGACCAGCTAAACCATATTCTTTTGCAAATTCTATATAAGCATCAATTTTTTTTCTTGACATATTTGCACCATTTGTTAGCTTTAAACATCTAACAGTATCATTGTTAATGATAGCATTGCTAAATACTGTAAAATTTGAATTTTTTGCTATTTCGGAGATATCAGTAATTTTCATGTCAAACCGTAAATCAGGCTTGTCTGAGCCATATAAATCCATTGCATCTTCCCAATCTAATCTTTTAAATGGAATTTTAATTTCAATATTACATACTTTTGCAAAAATATATTGAATTAATCTTTCATTTAAATTTATTACATCATCAACGTCAGCAAAAGAAAGCTCCATATCAACTTGTGTGAATTCTGGTTGTCTATCTGCTCTTAAATCTTCATCTCTATAACACCTTGCAATTTGGAAGTATTTATCAAAGCCAGATACCATAAGTAATTGTTTATACAATTGTGGACTTTGAGGTAAAGCATAAAATTTTCCAGGATTCACTCTACTTGGAACCAAATAGTCTCTTGCACCTTCTGGTGTGGATTTACAAAAAGTTGGTGTTTCTATTTCTATAAAACCTTCTTCTGATAAAAAATTTCTATATGCCATTGCAATTTTTGATCTTATCATAATGTTGTTTTTTAATGGTGTTCTTCTCAAATCTAAATATCGATATTGCAATCTTAGTTCTTCTCTTGTATTTATTTCATCTTCAATAGGAAAAGGAAGAACATCTGATTCCGACAAAATCCTTAATTCAGTAGGAATGATTTCAATGTAACCTGTTGGAATTTTTTCATTAATATCTGATCTTTTACAAACTTCTCCGACTACGGCAACAACATATTCAAATTTTAATTCACTTGCTTTTTTAAAAATATCACTATTACATTTGTCTTCATCAAAAACAATTTGAATTATTCCTGTTCTATCTCTAAGATCTACAAAAATTAAGCTTCCTTTATTTCTACTTCTTTGAACCCATCCCATAACAGTTACTACTTTTCCAATATCATCTTTTGTAAATTCTCCACATAGTTTTGTTCTTTTTAATCCTAAAATATTTTCACTCATATAATCTCCTATTTAACAATCTAAAAATTTATTATATCCCAATTTTTCAAATCCTTCTCTTTGAAATCTCTTATTTTTTGAATTTTTAATTATATTAATTATTTTATTGTTATCTCTTTCTTTCATGGCATTTTTAAAAACTTTTAGTTTTGAGTTTCTATCAAGTGTATTTTCAACACAATATAATTCTTTTTCTATATCTGGTATTTTATAATTATCATTCAATAATATATTTACTATTCTTTCAAATCCAATTGAGATACCTATAGCTGGAATGCTTTCATTTAAATATTTTTTTATTAAATCGTTATACCTTCCGCCTCCACCTATAGAACTATTAAAATTATCAGTTTTAATTTCATAAATCGTATCTGTATAATACCCCATACCTCTAACTAAATTTGGATTAAATTTTACATCTATATTAAATTCCTTTGTTATTTCAATTATGTCCAACAAATTTTCTATTACATTCACATCGATATTATCATGAAGTAGTTTTTTTAATTCCTCAAGGCTCATTTTATTAACGTCATTTAATAAATCTAAATATTTTAAAACTAAGTCATTATCAAAATTCGAATTTAGCAATTCTTCTTTAACACCTTGAATTCCAATTTTATCATATTTATCTTGTATTATACATATATTTTGGAATTCAGAATCTGAGAATCCTATTTTGTTTTGTATTGCCTTTAATATTTTTCTATCATTTATTTCATAATAGAATTTATATTTATCAAATCCAATTTTTTTTAAAAAAGTTGATGTTGCCAGTATTAAATCAATTTCTGCCAAATTGCTACTCTCACCAATTATATCAATATCACATTGCATAAATTCTCTATATCTACCAAGTTGTGGTCTATCTGCTCTATATACATAATCGCATTGAAGAGATTTAAAAGGCATAGGTAAATCTTTCTTATTATTCGCATAATACCTGCAAAGTGGTAAAGTTAAATCATATCTAAGCCCCATATCTACTAAGTCTTCTTCTTTAACTTCATTATTACTTAAAACTTTTTTTAATTTTTCTCCTCTTTTTTGAATTTTGAAAATTAATTTTTCATTTTCCCATCCTTCATTTGAAATTAAATTAGATATACTTTCACAAATTGGAGTTCTAATTTCGTTGAATCCAAATTTTTTATAAGTATCTTTTAATTCACTTAATAAAAAAATTCTTAAATTCATTTCATTTATTGATATATCTCTCATTCCATTAACAGGATTTTTATTCATTGAATTTGTCCTCACTATATTTTTTTAATAATTCATTTTTTAAATCATATAATTTTTTTGATAAGTCTACATGATATTCTTTTGGATTTATTAATCTTAAATAATCTTCTCTAAATGTCATAACATCATTATTTAAATTAGTTTGTATCTCCTTTATTGATGGGTAATTATATATGTTTTTTCCATTTAATATTACTGGATTTAGCATTTTTTTTATTGTGAATGTATTCTTTTTAAGGAATGTCTTTTTCCATACATCTATTGGATCAAATAATTCAAGGTCATTTTCATTAGATATATTTTCATCTTCAAGTGTTAATAAATCAGCAACTAACATACTATCACTATTATATATTCTATAGACTTCCTTATTTCCAGGGTTGGTTATTTTTTCTGAATTTTCACTAATTTTAATTTTAGATTTATAGCTGTTTTTGTCATATAATGCAGATAACTTATACACTCCACCAAGGCTACATATTGGATCACCAGTTATCATTTTTGTTCCAACTCCATATAAGTCAATTTTAGCTCCTTGTATTTTTAAACTCATTATAATATTTTCATCTAAATCATTTGAGGCACATATTATTGCATCTTTAAATCCTGCATCATCAAGCATTTTTCTCGCTTCTTTTGATAAATATGCTAAATCACCACTATCAATTCTTATACCATATTTTTTTGATTTAATATTATTATCCCTCATATATTCAAATGTCTTTATTGCATTTTTTACACCTGATTTTAAAGTATCATATGTATCAACCAATAAAATACACATATCGGGATACATTTTTGCAAAACTTAAAAAAGCATCATATTCTGTATCAAATGACATAATCCAAGAATGTGCTTGTGTCCCCATAGGTATTATATCAAACATCTTGGCTGCAAGAACATTTGAAGTTCCAACACAACCAGATATTACGGAAGCCTTTGCCCCATATATACTTGAATCTATTGAATGAGCTCTTCTTAATCCAAATTCCATGACAGAATTTTCACCAGCCGCTTTACATACTCTATATGCCTTTGTTGCAATTAGTGTTTGATGATTAAAAATACTTAATATTGCGCCTTCAATTAATTGCGCTTCAATAATTTTTGCCTCAATTTTAATAATTGGTTCTTTTTTATTTATCAAGGAGCCTTCATCAAATGCATATATAGAACCAGTCCATTTAAAATCTTTTAAGTAAGATAAAAAATCATCTGTAAATATTTTCAATGAATTCAAATAATCTATATCATTATTAGTAAATTTTAAATTATCTATATAATCAACAATTTCAGTTAGACCAGAAAAAACTGAAAAGCCATTTCCGTATGGGTTTTTTCTGTAAAAGATATCAAAAACTGCATATTTATCTTTAAAAAAATCATTATTAAAATAGCCTTGCATCATCATCAATTCATATAAATCTGTAAGTAATGATAAATTTCTATTTTTTATTTCACTATACATATTTATTCACTCACTTCTGTAAAAATCACTTCGTATTTTCTGTTAGTCAATTCTCCAATATTATTAATGTATTCACTAATTAAAGTTTTTCCTCTATCTAAAGCATGAGTTAATAAATTATTATTATTTTCTATATCTTTATATATTTGTTCTTGTGCAGTAGCAATTGCAGTAGTCTGATCTTCCGCAGTTATTTGATTTCTACCGATTCCAATGATAAATCCGCCTTCATTATTGTCAGATAAGAAATCATCTAAATTAGGAGTAATAGTTGAAATGCTTAATATTTTTGCTTTTGGTATAACTATATTTATTGTATTGTTTTTGACTGTCATATTAATTTTTGACATATCAATACCAATTTTAACTATACCATTATACTGAACCCAAAATTTTCTTTCATTTTGAAAAAGTGTGCTTTTAGGTTTTATAGATTTTGCAACATTATGGTAATAGCATTCTAAGGTAGCAAGTTCACATATGGATCTTATTTGTTCAATATTTGGTTTTAAATCAATTTGATTTTTAATTGAACAAGAATTTAAAAAAATAATTAAAAAAAATAAAAATTTATATATTTTATTCATAACTATCCTCTTCATACACTACTTGAATTTTATAGCCATCTTGTCCATCTAACCAATCTACAAGAGCTTCTATTGCATCTTTTGTATTTTGAACTGCAGAGTTATAAAAATTTTTATCATTACTTACTTTTTCAGAAATATCTTTTTGGCACATATCATATGCAACAGAAAAGAAATCTTGAACATTTAATTCTTCTTTCAAATATATATAGTCAAGACTGCTTTGGTCCACCAAATAATCAAAAACTTTAATTTTTGGTATTTTAATTACAATTAATTTTAAATTTTCATTTTTATCTATTTTCAGCTCTGAGATATCAATTCCCATCTTTACAATTCCGTTATATGCAACATATACTAAATCTTCATCTTCTTCTATTTTATTTCTATCTAATATTACATTTAATAAATTTGCATTGCTTACAGTGCTTTTTTCTTCAAGTTTAAATTTATCTGGTAAATCCTTATTCTTAATAATGACAACACCATTATATATATATTCAGATGTAGATAGTTCATTAATATCTAAAATTTTTTCAATTATAACATCAGTAGAAGTATTAAATTTACTTAAAACACCATTATTATTTTTATATAAATACATTTCAACTGCAAATGTAATTAATATACAAATTATGATAAGCAATAAAAAAAAACTTATAATATGCTTTTTTCTTTTTGTTTTATTTTTGTTATTTTTACTTATATTATCCATACTTAAATTATATATAAAAAATGAATGTTTTTCAACTATTATCATTGTATATTTCAGTTATAATATCTCTTTTCGCAATATGTATTTCAGGAAGGTTTTTAATATTATAATGACTATTTAGATAATTTGTTACAAATTGATATGCATATTCTTCACTATTACTATTTTTACTTATGTGTGAAAGAAATACTTTTTTTAAATTTTTATTTGATAATTCATATATTATTTTTGCACAATCTTCATTTGATAAATGGCCCTTTGTGCTTTTTATTCTATTGATTAAAAAATCAGGGTATCCAGATTTGTTCATTAACCACTCTAAATCATAGTTGCATTCAAGCATTAAAAAATTAACATCGCTTATAGTCTCTAAAATATAATTATCATATTTTCCACAGTCTGTAAGAATTGCAAAAACATTATCTTTAATATAGAATTTATAAAATACTGTCTCTACATCATGATAAGAA
>CAMJKC010000081.1 GCA_946406305.1 uncultured Lachnospiraceae bacterium | reverse complement strand
TGGGTTCGCAGTGCTCGCCCCTACGGGTGTGGGCTCTCAGTGCTCGCCCCTACGGGTGTGGGCTCGTAGTGCGAACCCCTACGGATTTGGGTTCGCAGTGCTCACCCCTACGGATTTGGGCTCGCAGTGCTCGCCCCTACGGTTGAGGGTTCGCAGTGCTCACCCCTACGGATGTTGGGTTCGCAGTGCTCGCCCCTACGGGTGTGGGCTCTCAGTGCTCGCCCCTACGGTTAAGGGCTCGCAGTGCTCGCCCCTACGGAAGGCAGTTCGCCCTACGGTTAAGGGCTCGCAGTGCTCGCCCCTACGGTTTTTTTGATAATAATATGTTAATAAATATACTTGACAAATAGTTTAATTTAATATATTATTTAAAAGTTGTATTAAAGGCGATGTAGCCAAGTGGTAAGGCATGGGTCTGCAACACCCTGATCATCGGTTCAAATCCGATCGTCGCCTTATTATTAAGTATATGGCGCCATGGTCAAGCGGTTAAGACATCACCCTTTCACGGTGGTATCACGGGTTCGATTCCCGTTGGCGTCAATAAATTTTTTATTTAGAGGTATTATCATGAGAACAAAAATAACATTAGAGTGCACAGAATGTAAGCAGAGAAATTACGATACTACAAAAAATAAAAAGGATCATCCAGATCGTGTAGAGATGAAAAAGTATTGTAGGTTTTGTAAAACACACACTATTCATAAGGAGACAAAATAATGTGGAATAGGATAGTTTTATATTTTAAAGGTTTAAAGTCTGAATACAATAAAATTATATTCCCAAGTCAAAATGATATAATTAGAGATTCAACTATAGTAATTATATTTAGTGTAGTGATAGGTTTAATAATTTTCTTGTTAGATAGTATAATAACTTTTGGATTTGAATTTGTTTTAAAATAAGGAGTTTATTGTGTCAAAGGATATAAGAGAAGATAAACCTGCTTGGTATGTCGCACATACTTATAGCGGTTATGAAAACAGAGTAAAGCTTGACATAGAGCAAACAGCTAAAAATAGAAATATGGAAGATTTGATAATAGATATCAAAGTTCCAACAAGGGTTGTGACTGAAGTAAAAGCTGGGAAAGAAGTTAAAACAGAAAAAAAACTTTTTCCTGGTTATGTATTGATTAACATGATACTAAATGATGAAACATGGTATATTGTAAGAAATACAAGAGGTGTCACAGGCTTTGTGGGGCCAGATAGCAAAGCTGTTCCTGTGCCTATAGAAGAGATGGACTTACTTGCAGAAGCAGAGAAAGAAGTTGTTATAAAATATGATGTTGGAGATTCTGTATTAGTAACAGTTGGACCATTCAAAGACAACATTGGCAAGATTATAGAAGTTAATTATAAAAAGAGAACGGTTACTCTCGCTATAAATATTATGGGTGGAGAGAACTTGGTTAAAAATGTAGATTATGCAGATATAAAGAAAATATAATTATTATATTATATATATGGGAGGGGAAACCCGCTAATACCAAAAGGAGGAAATTTATATGGCAAAGAAGATTGAAGGATATATAAAACTTCAAATTCCAGCTGGTAAAGCAACACCAGCACCACCAGTAGGTCCAGCACTTGGACAACATGGTGTAAACATAGTTCAATTTACAAAAGAGTTTAATGCAAGAACGGCAGACAAAGGTGATTCAATAATACCTGTAGTCATAACAGTTTATGCAGATAAGAGTTTTACTTTTATCACAAAAACTCCACCAGCAGCAGATATGATACTTAAGGCTTGCAAAATTAAAAGTGGTTCAGGGGTTCCAAATAAAACTAAGGTAGCCACTATAAAGAAAGCAGACCTTCAAAAAATTGCTGAAACAAAAATGCCAGATCTAAATGCAGCTTCTTTAGAAGCAGCTATGTCAATGATAGCAGGGACATGTAGGTCTATGGGTGTCGTTGTAGAGGAATAGTGGAGGTAAATTGATATGATAAGAAGAGGAAAAAAATATAAAGAGAAATCATCAAATGTAGTTAAGAGTAATTTATATGGTATAACAGAAGCCATATCTATAGTAAAGAAAAATGCAACTTGTAAATTTGATGAGACTATAGAACTTCATGTTAGAACAGGTTGTGATTCAAAATATGCTGAGCAACAAATAAGAGGGTCTGTAGTTTTGCCAGCAGGAACAGGTAAGAAAGTAAAAATATTAGTGTTTGCAAAAGATGCAAAAGCTGATGAGGCAAAGGCTGCAGGAGCTGAGTATGTAGGTGGCGATGAATATGCTCAAAAAATACAAAATGAAGGTTGGTTAGACTTTGACACTGTAGTAGCAACACCGGATATGATGACCACAGTAAATAAATTAGCAAAAGTGTTGGGACCTAAAGGTCTTATGCCAAACCCAAAAACAGGAACTATAACTAATGATGTTACTAAAATCATAAATGAAGTAAAAGCAGGTAAGGTTGAATATAGATTAGATAAATCAAATATAATACACTGTCCTATTGGAAAGGCTTCATTCGCAGAGGATAAGTTAGTTCAAAATTTTGAGACTATTATGGGAGCTATTGTAAAAGCGAGACCACAGAGTTTGAAAGGTGTATTCTTAAAAAGTATAACAGTTACTTCAACTATGGGACCTGGAGTGCATATAAATCCACTCAGTGTAATGGAACTTTAAAGAGTAATTAAAATGACATCTTAGATGTCATTTTTTATTTGTTTTTTTTTACAGATATGATATAATGATAAAATTATATTAAAGGTTGAGGGAGTTATGAAAAAAATAGCAATAGGGAATGACCACGCAGCAGTAGAAATGAAATTTAAAATAGTAGAATATCTTAATGAGTTAGGGTATGAAGTTATAAATGTGGGGACAGATAGTGAAGATAGTTTTGACTACCCAGTAGCTTCATTTAATGTATGTAAGTTGATAAATGAGAAAAAAGCAGAACTTGGAATACTTATATGTGGAACTGGAGTGGGGATAAGTATTGCTGCAAATAAGATAGATGGCATAAGGGCAGCCTGTGTTAGTGAGGCTTTGAGTAGCAAATTGTCAAGGGAGCATAATAATGCAAATGTAATATGCTTTGGGGCGAGAGTAGTAGGGCTTGAAGTAGCAAAAGATATAGTGAAAAATTTTTTAGAAACTGATTTTTTAGGCGGACGGCACGAGAGAAGAGTTAGTCAAATAACTGAATTAGAAAATAAAGGCAGTATTGATGGTATTAAATAAAGATATTAACCAAAAAATTATAAATATAGTATATAATGATATTATAAAAAACAAAATTGTTAAAGAATCGGATGTTGTAATAATAGGTTTAAGCGGTGGAAAAGATTCAATGTGTTTACTTGATGTGATGCTCACCTTATCTGAAATAGTAGGATTTAAGGTATATGCATTACATATAAATCATGGCATAAGAGGAGAAGAAGCTGATAGAGATTTGAATTTTGTCCTAAACTATTGTGAAGAAAATAGAATAGAGTGTTATTATAAAAAAGTAGATGTCATAAAATATGTAGAAGATAGCAAACTGTCTTTGGAGGAAGCAGCGAGAACACTTAGGTATAATGCTTATGAACAGTTTAGAGAAGAGATATTAAAGAAAGAGAATAGCGATAGAGTATTTATAATGACAGCACATCATATGACTGACCAAGCAGAAACAATTTTGCACAATGTTATAAGAGGGGCAGGTATAAAAGGTGCTATAGGGATGAAAAAAGTAAATGGTTTTTACATTAGGCCATTTTTAAATATAAGAAAAGAAGATATAGATGAATATATAAAAGAATTAGATATTGAATATGTAGAAGATAGCACAAATAGTGATTTAAAATATACAAGAAATTTTATAAGACACGAAATATTAAATAAATTAAATAGCATAAATGAAAAATCAATAACTCATATATGTGAGTTTTCTGAAATCGTAAAAAATGTAGATGCCTATTTTGAGAAAGTCGTAAGTTTAAATATAAAAGAGATAATTGTTGAAAAAAGTGATTCACACATAGTAGTAGATTCAAAAAAATTCAATGAATATGACTACATAATAAAATATTATATGCTATATAATATTTTTGATATTTTAAAAGTTAAGAAAAAGGATATAACTAAAATTCATATAAATGATATAATAAATATATCTATGGGACCTAATAGGAAACATTTAGATTTACCACACAATTTGATTTTAAATAAAGAAGAGAATAAATTAAATTTTAAAATATGTGAGACAAATTATAGTATGTCAAGAAAAATAAAAAAATAGTTTTTTGTGAGGTGTTATGGAAAATAAGTATGAGTTTATTCCTATGTTTAAGGAAGAAGAAATTTTAAGAAGGATTAAGGAAGTAGCTAATCAAATAAGTCTTGATTATAAGGGACAAAATTTACACTGTATATGTGTTTTAAAAGGTGCAACAATTTTTATGTCACAGTTATTAAAAAATATTAAACATGACAACTTGACTATTGATTATATAAGTGTATCAAGCTATGGTATAGGTGGTAGAGAGAGCAGTGGAGTAGTAAAAATATTAAAAGATATAGATAGCTCTATAGAAGGAAAAAATGTCTTAATCGTTGAAGATATACTTGATACTGGAAATACTTTAGATAGACTCATTGCAATACTTGCGACAAGAAATCCAAATAGCATAAAGATGTGCACGATGCTTGATAAGCCAAGCAGGAGATTAAAACCTATAAAACCTGATTATGTAGGATTTACTATTGACAATGTATTTGTTTTGGGATATGGACTTGACTTTGATGAATATTATAGAAATTTACCATATGTAGCAAAAGCTGTAGAAAAAGGAGAGGAACATGAATAATTATCATTTAGAAGAACTTATATCACAAGAAAAAATAGAGAAGAGAATAATTGAACTTGCAAAACAGATAAAAGAAGATTATAAAGATGAAGAATTTGTATGCATAGGCTTGTTAAAAGGGGCTGCAGTGTTTATGACTGATTTGCTACTTCATCTTGATAGTTATAAAGTTTCATTTGATTTTATGAGTATAACTTATTACCCTGATAAGGTAAATGGAAGTGATGATTTAAAAATTTTGAAGGATGTAGATAGGCCTATAGATGGAAAAAATGTATTAGTTGTTGAAGACATAATTGGCACAGGGACAAGGTTAAACCAGATGAGAGATATGTTTAATGCGAGAAAGCCAAAGAGTTTGAAGATATGTACATTTTTAGATAAAGAAAGTCAGAGAAAGAAAGATATAGAACCAGATTACATTGGGTTTAAAATAGAAGACTGTTTTGTAGCAGGATATGGCATAGACTACAATGAACTTCATAGAAACCTTCCTTATGTAGCAAAGGTAGTTATTGATAAATAAAATTATTGAATTTTATTTATAAAAAATTCACAAAATTATATTATAATATGTAGTATGAAGAATATAAAATATATTATATGTGTCATCTGTATATTTTTAATAAATGTATTGACATATGCAGATGCGAATAAAAATGAATACATAATTGACAAAAGGGGTCATCAAGTAGAAGAGACAGAAAAACCTACTGCGAAAAGTGATGAAATAGAATCTGAAATAGTAGTAGCAAGTAAGCATTCTGATAGAAGAGCTAATGCTGTCATATATATGGATGGAATGGCTGAAGAGAGTGTAAATGTTGATGATATTATAAGAGAAAAAATATTGGAGTATAATATCAGTGAAGATGATGCAGCTTATTTAAAAAATAAACCTATAACCTACATAAGACACACAAGGTCATTTACAGAGGTTGGTAATAAATTTGACTGGAAATATTTTGATGATATAGATAAGTGGAAGTTGTTTGTTGATGATTCGCCGTATAGTATAGGATATGCAAAAAGTGGATTTTATAAACTTTCGGATATAATATATTATTTTGATGATGACGAATATATGGTAACGGGAATTGCAATAGATAATCAAAATATAAAATATGTTTTTGATAATGACGGAGCACTTATATCAAGAGAAGAAGTTGAATAATAAAAAAAACTACATTTTATAAAATGTAGTTTTTTAAATGGTTATATTGTTGAATTCTATTCCTTCTTCGTCTAATATTTCTTGCTCTCTTGTGTGACAAGTGAATATTATGATTTGACCTTTATAATTTTTACTAAGCCATAAAAGTGTGTTTTTTAGTCTTGTATTGTCATATAGTGCAAAGCAGTCATCAAATATAAGTGGTAAAATTTCATTGTTTCCATTTATGATTTTCGCAACAGCGAGTCTTAGAGATAAATATATTTGGTCCATAGTGCCTGCAGATAATTGCTCTATAGGGACTGCTCTATTGTTGGTGTTGATTGTGACATTTAAAGTGTTATCTACATTTAGGCTATTATATAAGCCATTTGATATACCTGAGAGGTATTGACTTGCTGCTTCATTTACATAAGTTCCAAACATTACTTTTACTTTTTGTGACAATTCTGTGAGAGTATCTATACTTAAATTCACACTATCTATCTCTTTTTGAACATCTTCATTAAAGGTTATGTATTTTTTTAACTTTTCTGCATCTTCTTTTAAGGAATTTATTTTACTCACTTTTTGTTCAACTTCATATTGTAGTCTTTTTTGTTCGTCTATTTCTCTGCTATAGGTTTCAAGCATATCAATAAGTTTTTCATTTTCTTGTTTTAATTCATTAATTTTTTCATTTGAGTTTTCTATGTCATCTACGAGGTCATACATATCTGCTATGTGTTCATTAAAGTCCATAAAAGTAGAAGAGTTTACGAGATTGCTACCTATTTGGTGATTAAAAATTTCTGAAAGGACAAGAGCCATATCATCAATTGTTCTACTGCTCTGTGCATTTTTAATCAAATTTAAAATTCCTGATATAAATAAAATTAAAGAGATTGTATAAAATAAAATTATCAATATGAATGGAGGGATTGGAAACAGTTTTAATATGAAGTTATAATGCTCAAAAGTTCCTATTACCTCTGTTATATTTAAGTCATTGCTAATCTCTGGATATGCGACCATTAAAAATATGGAATTCAATATTCCAAGTGCGAATCCAGAAATTAAAGTTAAAATATTTCCAGCTATTTTTGTTGCTCTCTTTATAGTATTTTGTAACTCTATGTATTCGTTGAATATTTTTTCTGTCTCTATTTTTATGGTATCTATGTCTTGTCTCGTTTCAAAGCCAAAATTCTTAAGGCTTGATGACTTTTCTGTTATCACTTCTGTTAGTTCATCTATAGTTTGATTGTTTGATTTTATTTTATCATTTGCATTTTTTTTATCGGCCATGAGTTTTGGTATTTTATTTTTATATTGGTCGCTTGTTATTTCTTTTTCTGAATTTCTTATGGTGCCAAGCAATTTTGTGTAATTGATAGTTGCATCTTTTATTTGCGACTCTTCAAATTTTTTTCTTTGTAGTTTTA
>CAMJKC010000080.1 GCA_946406305.1 uncultured Lachnospiraceae bacterium | reverse complement strand
ATATACATTATCTGAATCAACTCCATCAGAATTAAAAGTTATATCATCTACACCATTTTCATGTATTGAGTCATAATCAAAATCAAAATTTGTTTTAATACTAATACTTGTGATGTCTTTATATACTATTTTTGCATATATTGCACTACATATACACATTATCAAAAATAAAACAAGAGAAATAAATTTAATTTTTTTCATTTTTTTTCTCCTTTTTTTACTGTTCAGTATATTTTAGTAAATTTTACTAAAATAGTCAATATAGGACACATTTATTATATATATTTTTTACACAATTTTAACAAATTCTATTTAACCATTTAATTTCTCGTTAATAGCTACTGCAACTGCAACTGTCATTCCAACCATAGGATTATTTCCTGCGCCTATGAATCCCATCATATCTACATGAGCTGGCACAGAACTACTACCTGCAAATTGTGCATCACTATGCATCCTTCCCATTGTATCTGTCATTCCATAACTTGCAGGACCTGCCGCCATATTATCAGGATGAAGTGTCCTCCCTGTTCCACCACCACTCGCAACTGAAAAATATTTTTTTCCTTCCTCTATACATTCTTTCTTATAACAACCTGCTACTGGATGTTGAAATCTTGTAGGATTTGTGCTGTTACCTGTTATAGATATATCTACATTTTCTTTGTGCATTATGGCAACACCTTCTATAACATCATCTGCACCATAACATTTTACTTTAGCTCTATCCGAATTAGAATATGCAATTTCTTTTAAAACTTTAAGCTCTGATTTAAAATGGTCATATAAAGTTTCTACATAAGTAAAACCATTTATCCTTGATATTATTTTGGCAGCATCTTTTCCAAGTCCATTTAAAATAACTCTTAAAGGTTTTTTTCTTACCTTATTTGCATTATTTACTATACCTATCGCTCCTTCTGCTGCAGCAAAACTCTCATGCCCTGCCAAAAATGCAAAACACTCTGTTTCTTCTGACAATAACATTGCTGCCAAATTTCCATGCCCAATACCTACTTTTCTGTTTTCTGCAACTGAACCGTCTATACAAAAACTTTGAAGTCCTATACCTATATTTTTTGCAACCTCTTCTGCATTTTTTGATTTTTGTTTTATTGCTATAGCAGCCCCAGCAATGTAAGCATATGCTGCATTTTCAAAACAAATAGTTTGTATATTTTTTACAATGCTATATACGTCTACTCCTATGTCATCACATATTTTTTTTGCCTCATCTATATCTTTAATACCATATTCATTTAAAACAGAATTAATTTTTTTTATTTTTCTATCATAACCTTCAAATGTAATTGCCATAACCTACTCCTTTCTTGGATCAATAATTTTTGCTGCATCTTTTATTCTTCCATATTCACCTTTTGCTTTTTCGTATGCAGTATTTGGATCGTCACCTTTTTTTATAAAGTCAGTCATCTTGCCAAGAGAGACATATTGATAGCCTATTATTTCGTCATTCTCATCAAGTGCTATTCCAGTCACATAGCCTTCTGCCATTTCAAGATACCTTGGGCCTTTTTCCTTCGTCCCATACATAGTTCCTACTTGCGACCTCATACCTTTTCCAAGGTCTTCAAGTGCACCACCTATTGCAAGTCCACCATCAGAAAAAGCAGACTGTGTCCTACCATATACTATTTGTAAAAATAACTCTCTCATAGCAGTGTTTATTGCATCACACACGAGGTCAGTATTAAGTGCCTCAAGTATTGTAAGTCCTGGCAATATTTCACTTGCCATAGCTGCCGAGTGTGTCATTCCACTGCAACCAATAGTTTCTACAAGAGCTTCTTCAATAACTCCATTTTTTACATTGAGAGTAAGTTTGCAAGCTCCTTGCTGTGGAGCACACCACCCTATACCATGTGTAAATCCACTTATATCTTTTATCTCTTTTGGACTTACCCATTTACCTTCTTCAGGTATAGGTGCAGCCCCATGATTCACACCTTGCTTTACTTTACACATACAATTAACTTCATGCGAATAAACCATAGACATCTCCTCCATAATAGTTTTTATTTTTAATTTTATTACTTTTTCGCTTTTGACACTATATCAATATACTCTTCAAGAGTTAATTTATTTTCCATTATTGTTTTTGCAATATCAACTCCAACATATCTAAAATGCCAAGGCTCATATATTATTCCTGTAATCTCTGTTTTATCTTTTGGATACCTTAATATAAAACCATATTCTGCACAGTGTTCTAATAGCCACTTATACCCTAAGGTATTTTCATTTTCATAGTCAAGTTTTAAGTTTGATTTATCTACTATATCCATACAAAGACCTGTTTGGTGTTCACTCGTCCCTGGAAGTGGATTAATTTTCGCAGCCTCCACAGTTGCAGTTAAAAGGTCCATCCCCTTTTCCACATTTGCTTTCACTTTCCCTTCAAATAACTGTGCCTGTCTTTCAGCACTCCTATATGCAGATAAAACAACAAGATTTATATCTTCTTTTTTTGCATCCTTAATCATTTTGTTTACTATTCTTGCAACACTCTCGTGCATCATAAGTCCACCTCTCACCTCTTTAAGAGGTGGAACAAAATTCACATCTATAGGGTTAGAACTATTTACAAGTATCAAAAAAGGATTTTCTAAATTATGATTTGACGATATAATTTTTTTTTCTTTTGCAATTTCAAAACCAGGTCCTTTTTTTTCTGTATTTATTTTATCAGCTCCTATTATATTTGAAGCATAATTTATATTAAAAACACAAAATACACTACATAGAAAAAAAATTACATTTTTACATTTAATTATTCTTTTCATAAATACACTCCTTACGGGCTCGCAGTGCTCGCCCCTACAGTTTATATCTTAAGACTTACCTTTGCAACTGACTGCTCAATGTGGGCTCGCAGTGCTCGCCCCTACGATAATGTGCCGCCACTACGATAATGCCATCGCCTTTACTACAATGCGCTCGCCCTTACGATAATACACTTACCACTACTCACTTATACAGTAATCATTTCAAGTGTTTTAAATTTTTTATCTACATTTTTTTTAAAGTGATAATCTACTAATTTTATAAATTCCATTTTATATTCTTCTTTCAAATTAAAATTAAATATTTCATTACTTTTTTTACTTATGACATAATCCCAAGTCCATTTTACTGTCTCTTTTGTGCTTTGTGGCAAATTGTCACTTAAAAAAAATATTCCTTCTTCTTTCAATATTCTAAGTTCAAAAACTCTCATTATAAGCCCCTTATCCATTTTGTTTTTTATAAGGGCATTAAATGCATTTACAGTTATATCAATTAACTCACTACCATCTATGTTTTCAAAAGAAAAATAATTTAAGACTTCTAAAAAATAACTCGATATATAAATATTATCTATATCTTTTGACAAATCAAAAAAGTTATTTATTACATCAACTGCCACAAGA
The DNA here is from genome assembly GCA_946406305.1 of uncultured Lachnospiraceae bacterium. Taxonomy (GTDB): domain Bacteria; phylum Bacillota; class Clostridia; order Lachnospirales; family Lachnospiraceae; genus UBA3633. The sequence goes on along the minus strand of CAMJKC010000080.1, from coordinate 4,009 downwards.
TTATACTTACCTTTTACTATTTTAATCTCAAAATTTCCATATGTAAATAGGTTTGTCTTTGAAATATTTACAGACTTCTGCCTCTTCACACCAAATGAATACACATATATCTTTCCAAAATCACTTGTCAAAATTGTGATAAGTTTGTCATATTCATTTTTATCTTCATCATTTATTATTATGCCTTTTGTTATAGCCGTTTTATTTTTTGTATCCATCTTGATAAACCTTTATATTCTTTTCTTATTAAAACCATAATTTACAAGATTTGTAGCTTCATTTCTCCAATTATTTTTTACTGTCACATATAATTTTAAATTAACTTTTTGACTCAATAATCTTTCTATATTAATCCTTGAAGCAGTTCCTATATTTTTTAACATACTTCCTGCCTTTCCTATAATTATACCCTTTTGTGTATCTTTTTCACATATAATAGTTGCATAAATATGTGTTATCTCTTTTTTTTCAATCATTTTATCTACAAGTACTGTAATACTGTGTGGCACTTCATCTTTTAATTTATATAAACACTGTTGTCTTATATATTCAGCAATAATATTTCTTATAGGCTCATCAGTTATGTTATCCTCACCAAAATACATAGGTCCATATGGCAAATATTTTTTTATTTTAGTTATGAGTTCGTCGGTATTTTTATCTTTAAGTGCCGATAACATGATTACATCATTAAAAATTTCTTTTATATATTCTAAGCCATATATTTCTAAAAATTCGCTTTCTGATTTTTTATCTTCCAAATCTATTTTATTTAATATCAATATCTTAGGATGCTTATACCTTTTTATTTTATCAAAATCTTTTTTTATTATATCATAATTTGTATTTTTTATGTCTAAAATATATAAAATCAAATCTATATCTTCTAATGCCTTCTTTATAGATAATTCCATATATTCATCAAGTTTATTTTTTCCTCTGTGAATACCTGGCGTATCAACAAAAATAATTTGACTATCATCATCTGTTAGTATCCCTTTTAAGTTCTTTCTTGTAGTTTGTGGCTTTCTTGAAGTTATAGCAATGTTTTCTCCCACAACTCTATTTAATAATGATGACTTCCCTGCATTAGGTTGCCCTACAATAGTGACAAAGCCCGATTTAAACTGATTTATATTCATCACTTGTCAAATCCTTTACATTTTTATAATACTCTTTTGCTTCTTCTCTACTTCTAAGTCCAACAAGGCTACATATTTCATTTTTTGAAATTACATCATCAACTATTTTTGCCATTTCTTTTATATCACTGAGTTTACTTTCTATTATATCTCTTCTAATTTGATTCACATATTCATTTGTTTTATTCTCTAAATAATAATCAAAATTTCTTTCACTTCTAATTAAATTGCTTACAGGGTTGTCAATATTCGCTATAGTTCCTATTTTATAATTCTCTATTGTCCTTTTATCTATATTTATATTTTTTATATATTCGCTAATTCCCAAAAAAACCTTATCGCTGTTTTTGAGATTCGGGTCTCTAAAAGTAGTGAAGCCCATATTCCCATTTCTATCTACTTTCATAGACATACCATATGCACCGCCAAGCACTCTTATATTTTTCCATAAGTATTCGTAGTTCATTATAGTCCTTATGAGAAGAAGAATGCCACTGTATTTCTCTTTTTCAAACACCCCAGCTCTCGCAACAAAATTAACATCACTATTTATAAAAAATGCTTCGCTATTTGTAGTCCTTTTATATTTATCTAAAGTGATAAAATCATCATAAGTTTTTTCTTCTTTTTTAATATCACCAATTCTATTTATAAATTCTTTTGTGCTATTTTTAAAACTTTCAATATAATCTTCAGACATACACACATTAAATAAAACATCTCTCCCAGAAATAAAACTCTTATATACTTTATATAGCACTTCAATAAATGTCTCTTTATACTCATCGTAATTATTCACAATATCATTTATAAACATATTAAAAGATATTCCACTTAATGACATTTTTTCTATACACTCAGCTTCATTATTAAAATTCATCATAGCTCTATTAAGTGCAGTGATGTGCCCACTTGAAACAATCGACATATTTGATGAAATTTTTACATCACTTAAAATAGTTTTTACTCTGTTATAGTCAAAAATTGAATTAAACAATACTTCATATAAAATATCATAAGTTTTATCTATATTACTTGCTAAAGTTTTTATAGTAAATTTAAAAATGTTTTTATTACCGTATGCCACAATAGTTGGAGAAAAGAGACCTGTGTTTTTGTCTATTTCTTCATTCAGCTTTTTATAATCATAATTCTTTGTATCAACTTTTGTGAGGAGTTGCGATAAAACTGCAACCATATACTTTTCTAAATCTGTTTTAACATCTATTTGGAAATTCACTCCTATATATACGAGGTCATTTATTTTCGCTTTTGTATATATAATGTTATCTAAAACTTCATAGTCTATTATTTTTTTATTTTTTTCTATGTCAGCTATACTTAATTTTGGAAGTGATTTTATCGCTTCTTCTTCATCCAATTTATTCTGATATTCTTTTAACTCTTTTGTCTCTTTTATCATCTTATTCAATGAATCAGGAGTTAAAGACTCTTTTATACTAATGAGTTTTTTGTTTTCTAAATCGAGTATTTTTTCAAAATAATCTGCCTTTGGCAAAACTCTGACAAAATTTTTTTCATCATTGTCTAAAAATGTTTCTCTTAAAGTTTTATAAAAAATATTATTTTTATCATTTAAATCAACTGAACTAATGTAGTCAAATTCTTTTTTATATTTTAAAAATGTATCTATTTCTCCATCATATATATATGAATTGAGATTTGACAATATGTATTTTAAACCCTTTGGATAATTTGTATCATTGTCTATATAACTAAAATATATAGTGTTTATACCTGCTTTTAATTTATCTATTTCTATCCCCTCTTCTATTATTTTATTTATTTCTTTTTTTATTAAATCTAAAAATAAAGATATTTTATCTAAATCCATATTGTATAAAACTACACTATAAAAACCTCTCGTAAGACCAAATTCAGTAATTGTGCTCACAGACTCTGCTATTTTTTTATTTATGATTTTATCTTTTATTATAGAGCCCTCTTCTACAAAAAGTATATAGTCTAAAATAGAAAGGACTACCATTTTTAAACTTTCTTTCTCTTTTGGTAATTTAAAATTATATGAACATATATTTTCATCTTTTTTACTTTGATTAAAATACCTGTCATAGATTTTTACATCCAATTTCTTATCAACTTCTTTTACATAGTCTTCAAACAAATAACTATTTATATCAACTACATTATTTTTATCAAATTCAAATTTTGACAAATACTCTTCATCTATATATTTAAGCTCTTTATTAAAATCTAAATCTCCATAGAGAGATATGACAGAATTTGTAGGAGAATAATACTTTCTATGAAAATTTAAAAATTCTTCATAACTTAAGTCTTTAATGCTACTTGGTTCTCCTCCATATTCATACATATAATTAGTCCCTGCATAAAGCGTTTTTAATATAGACGACTCAAGTATTTCTTGTGGGTCAGAAAAAGCACCTCTCATCTCATTTAAGACTACACCATTTAGAGCGAGTTTTGAATTTTCATCATCTATCTCATAGTGCCATCCTTCTTGCATAAATATTTTTTTATTTTTATAAATATTTGGGAAAAATACTGCATCTAAATATACATCCATAAGATTTTCAAAATCTTTTAAATTAGTAGATGCAACGGGATAACAAGTTTTATCTGGAAATGTCATCGCATTTAAAAAAGTATTCATAGAGCTCTTTGCCAATTCAACAAAAGGGTCTTTTATGTCATACTTCCTTGAACCACACAATACAGAATGTTCTAAAATATGAGGTGTCCCTTTATCGTTCTCAACAGGTGTCTTAAAACATATATTAAAAACTTTGTTATCATCATCTGTCTCATATAATAAAATTTTTGCTTTCGTCTTAATATGTTGTAACTCGTAAATTGTTAAATCT
>CAMJKC010000079.1 GCA_946406305.1 uncultured Lachnospiraceae bacterium | reverse complement strand
ACCTTTTATTGAATTCTGCATAATCTTTAGCCTTTATTACTTCTCTAAATCCTTCAGTAAATAACTCTTGCATTTCTACTACTAATTGTTGTATAATTTCTTCATTCATAAGAAATATCTCCTTATATTTATTTTCTTTTTTTTTTACAACTATAAATATATATCAGATATTTCTTTTTTTGTACATTTTTTTCTTTTTCCCCATATCTGCTATATAGCAGATATGGGGTTAATTCTTATACTTCTTTATAAACCCATAGTAATTATACTCTATCGGCTGTGAGATAAAACTATTTTTTATAAAATAAAAAATATGTAGATAGCAAATTTATTAACTCTAAAATATGGGCTCACAACACTTATACAATTTTTTTTTACACCATATTGAATTCTCCATAACACAAGTTATAAATCTCCCCTCCTATTTTTAACTCCATTTTTTACCAATACAAAAGGAGATAATAAATATCTCCTCCTGCATGTTTTCTTTACTTAATTATCTATATCAATTTAATTTGAAATAGCCATTTTCTCTTCTACATATTTTATAATGTTACTAAGGTTTACATATTTCTCATTATCATTTACCACAAGCGTAGGTGCTTGAAGTATGCCAAGCCTACTACATTCTTCCTTATTATCTTCTGCATCCACAATGCTATATCTAAGTCCTGCTGCATCTAATAACTCTTCAACCTTTCTACAATTAGGACAAGTCTTCGTTGTAAATAATCTGAGTTTGTCATTTTGATAAGTTTTTTCCTTTTCTTCTAATTCTATTGAAATATTTGACATAGGTAATTTTTGTTCATTGTTATCTACTAAAGACTCAGACATTGAAATATTATCAAATAAAACTTTTGCACTTATAGGTTCGCTTTCCGCTTTATACTCATCAGTTTTATACTCTTCTGCTTTATATTCATCAACATTACTATTTTCATTTGTGCTGTAATTATTTTCTTCGTTATGTGAAGAATCTAAATCTACATGAGAATTATTTTTCATATCCCTTTCAAACATTTCGTTATCAAGATGCATAGTTGTTTTATATACACCACTATTTATTTCTTCTATTCTATTTTTTGCAACATTGCTGTCGTAAGTTTTTCTATCTTTGAACTCTTGTGCCTTTCCATCATTCCAGTTTTGAACCGGTCTATAATAACCTGTGATACGGCTATTAACTTCTGTTTTTTCATTACAATAAGGACAATTATATACTTCTCCAGTTATATAACCATGGTTTTTACAAACTGAATATGTAGGAGATAAAGTATAATAAGGCAACCTATAATTTTCTGCTATAGTTCTAACTAAATCTGCTGCAGCTTTCCAATCTGGCATCTTCTCTCCCAAAAATGTATGGAATACTGTTCCAGAAGTATATAAAGTTTGTAATTCATCTTGAACATCGAGTGCTTTAAATATATCATCTGTTGTCCCTACTGGTAGATGAGAAGAATTTGTATAGTAAGGTGTACCATTTTCATTTGCTGAAATTATATCTGGATATTTTTCTTTATCATGTTTTGCAAATCTATAAGCTGTGCTCTCTGCTGGAGTAGCCTCAAGATTATAAAGGTCACCATATTTCTCTTGATAATCACTTAATTTTTCTCTCATATGATTTAAAACTTCTTTTGAAAATTCTACTGACTCTTTATTGGTCAAATCTTTTTTAATCCAATTTGCATTTAGGCAAGCCTCATTCATACCAACAAGACCTATAGTAGAGAAGTGATTATTAAAAGTTCCCAAATATCTCTTTGTATATGGATATAGACCATTTTCCATAAACTTCTCTATAGTTTTTCTTTTTATCTTTAAGCTCCTTGCTGAAATATCCATAAGTCTATCAAGTCTATCAAAAAACTCTGCTTTATCTTTTGACAAATATGCTATCCTTGGCATATTTATAGTAACAACACCTACTGAACCTGTGCTTTCACCTGAACCAAAGAATCCACCAGATTTTTTTCTAAGCTCTCTTAAATCAAGACGAAGTCTGCAACACATACTACGAACATCACTTGGTTCCATATCGCTGTTTACATAATTTGAAAAATATGGTGTGCCATATTTTGCAGACATCTCAAATAACAATTTATTATTTTCAGTTTCTGACCAATCAAAATCTTTTGTTATGCTATATGTAGGTATAGGATATTGGAAACCTCTGCCGTTTGCATCTCCTTCAATCATAACTTCAATAAATGCTTTGTTTACCATATCCATTTCTTTTTTACAATCTTTATACTTGAATGCTTGTGGCTTCCCTCCTACTATAGCATTCAACTCTGCCAAATCATTTGGAACCACCCAATCAAGTGTAATATTTGTGAATGGACTTTGTGTTCCCCAACGAGAAGGAGTGTTTACACCATATATGAAACTTTGTATGCATTGTTTTACTTCATCATAAGATAAATTATCTATTTTTACAAATGGAGCTAAATAAGTATCAAAAGATGAAAATGCTTGTGCCCCTGCCCATTCATTTTGCATTATGCCTAAAAAATTTACCATCTGATTGCAAAGTGTAGATAAATGTTTTGCTGGACTACTTGTGATTTTCCCTGGCACACCACCTAAACCTTCTTCTATCAATTGTTTAAGTGACCACCCTGCACAATATCCTGTAAGCATTGACAAATCGTGTATATGTATATCTGCATTTCTATGTGCATTCCCTATTTCATCGTCATAGACTTCGCTTAACCAATAGTTTGCTGTTACTGCACCAGAGTTTGATAAAATAAGTCCGCCAACAGAATAAGTGACTGTAGAATTTTCTTTAACTCTCCAGTCATTTATATTTAAATAATTATCAACTACTGTTTTATAATTTATTAAAGTCTCTTTTGTATTTCTTATTTGCTCATGTTTCTTTCTATATAATATATATGCTTTTGCTGCATCAGAATAATCACATTTAATCAATACTTCTTCTACTGAATCTTGTATGTCTTCTACAGTTATAACTCCATTTTGAATTTTTGAACTAAAATTAGATGTAACCTTAAAAGCTAATTCATCAATAATACTTGGATGAGTTTCTATATTACAAGCATTGAAAGCTTTTTCTATAGCATCTTTTATCTTTTGAATATTAAAATCTACGATTTCACCGTCTCTTTTTGCAACAACAAACATATTTTTACTTTCCTCCAAAAAAATTATGGTATGATTATAGCACTTTATTTATAAAAGTCAATATCTTGTGTTAATTTTTTTTATTAAATACTATATATTGTGTCTATCCTTGCTAATAAGTCCTTTACACTTTCATTAAAAATGTCTAAAATATTTGTATTTTCCTCAAAAATTAGCCTTTTATACCCTTTTGCTGTTATTTTTATTGCTTCATCTATAGTGTAAATTTGCTTATATCCATATATTTTACTGACCAAACTATTATCAAGGCTTAAAAACTTTGACTCTTCTTTTTCATTTTTCTTTTTCTCATCATTTGAATCTTCATTACATACATAATTTAAAGTTCTATCATTTATGCCATTTCCCTCATTAAAATATTTACAAAATTTATCTACTAACTCAACAGTAGTAACAAAACTTTCATCAGGCCCCACATTGAAACTATATTCATTTTGATTATTATTTACATCAAGTAAAATATTCAAATATACCATAAGTGGTTCAAGAACATATTGATAAGGTCTCGTAGAATACTTATTTCTTATTTTAATATCTTCACCATTTATATAAGCCCTATAACAATCAGGCAAAATTCTATAAGGAGATATATCTCCTGCCCCTATTACATTACCAGCCCGTGCAGTAAAAATTTTCACATCACTGTTTTTGAAAAATGAATTCCTATAAGAAAAAGTTACAAGTTCAGAACACGATTTAGAATTTGAATATGGATCATATCCACAAAGTTTATCATCTTCAACAAATTTATATTTTTCAATATTGTCATTTTTATATACTTTGTCTGTAGTCACATTAAGTAGTGATATGAGATTTTTGCAATATCTTGCCGCTTCTAATATATTTACAGTTCCCATGACATTTGTCTCATATGTTTTTACTGGATTATCATAAGCTTCTATAACTATAGGCTGAGCAGCCATATGAATTATGTAATCAGGATTTACTTTTGATACAAATTTTTTTACACTCTCTAAATTTCTTATGTCATCTATCACTTCTTCAGTAACAATATTTTTTAATTTTAATTTTTCGTAAAGCGAACCATTCAAAATTTCATTTGAATAGCCATATACTTTTGCCCCAAGTTCATTTAATAAAAAAACTGTATATGCACCTTTAAATCCTGTATGCCCTGTGAGAATCACTTTCTTATTTTTTAATATTTTTTTTAACTCTATTGAATTATACATTTTCCCCTCTTTTAAATATTTTATTAAAATACCAATATAAATAATACCACAATATTAAATATCGTCAAGGAGGAAAATAAATGAAGAATGACAATATTCTATACCATCGCCATTCTTATTCAACATATGAAATATTTATTATTTTAAAATTGGGCTTTCCAACTGTCTCTAATTTATTTTTGTCAAAATTCTCATCTATAAACCACACAAACCTATCTGCAATAGATATATCATTTTCACTCACTAAAAGGTTCTCACATATTTCTTTTTCAAAAGCCTCTACTGTAGATTTTGCTATTTTTTTGTTTTTTATCTCTTCAATAAATTCACTTTCTGATTCTATTTTTTTCCCACTTTCCCTTATTGTAATCTCTCCAAGATCATTAATGTATATAGGATAATGCATCACTTTTGACAATGCTTCACAATCATTATTTAAAATTATAATTTTGACTTTCTTTGCAAAATTCTCTACTTCGTTTTTTGTAGCAGATGTAGCACTTCGATAAATATTTTCATTTTCTGCATTACACCCAAACAAAAAAAATGCTAAAATTAATAAAATAATTTTTTTATATATTTTTTTCATTTCCTTTCCTTTCCTCTTTATCTTTTATCAATTTGACTCTTTCTCTCAATTATTATTCCATAATCAAGATTACTCATAGCACCTAAGAGCCCTACATCTACCATATATATTTTAAAATTCTTATTTTTTTTATATGCAGAAATTGCTCTTGGTGCTTCTTGAATTTCATCAAAAATTATAAGAGTTTTACCCTTGAGAATTTTCGCTGATGTTATATCATTTAATTCTATTATTATTCTATCAATGTTGAAATCTTTTTCAAAAATACTTTTATAATTTTCATTGCTTTAAAAATCCACAATACAAACATTTTCAAAATATTTTTCACCAAATTCTTTAAGTATATATGTTTTTCCTACTTGCCTTGCTCCATTTAAAATTAATGGTTTTCTATTAGATTTGTCCTTCCATTCAATTAATTTTTCTAATATTTTTCGCTTCAAATGCATATTTTAGACAAAATTGGACGACATTTCAACAATTTTTAACATAAATTTGGACGATGTTTTGTTATTTTTTAACACAAATTAAGACGACCTGTGTTTTCTATAAATATGTCTTATTAATAATTTTTAAATTTAATTCAATATAAATAATACCACAATATTAAATATCGTCAAGGAAAAAAAACTTAACATCAATACCTTGCTTTTTTCGAATAAAGCCCATCTTTGTTGCAATAGTAATAAAACTTACTCACTCCATTTATTTTAAATCTTGCTTCTGCAATTTGCTCGGGATAGAGCTTCACAAATTGCAATTTTTCTTTTGATAGGGCTGCAATAAAAGATATGTAATGCTTTTTTGTCATTTCATGATTTATTCTTACATAATATTCATCTTCTATTTTACTTACTTCTATACAATGCTTTTCATCTGCAACTTCTGCTTCAAGCAAAATCAAATTGATACCATGACAGCTCACACAAGATTCACCAATGCTTGTAATGACGTTCCCACAAATAGGGCACACATAGAACTTCATTTTTTCTACATTTGCAGAAATATTGTCATTTTCAATAATGTTACCTTGAAATAATTCGGTAATTGACACTTTAAATATATTTGCAATATCTTCAATCAATGTTATGTCGGGATACCCCTTCCCTGTCTCCCATTTAGATACTGTTTTATCAGATACTAAAAGTTTTCTCCCTAATTCACTTTGAGTCAGTTTATTTTTTTCTCTCAATTTTTTTATAGTTAAACCAGTTATATACTTATCCATAACATCCTCCTAAAATAGGTTATAACACATAAACCGTATAACTACAACCTACGATTAGTAGAGAGAAAATTTTTAATTATTTTTTAAATATTTAATAAGACCTATACAGCCTTTTTCTATATCTTCATATGCTTTATCAAAGTCCCTTGTGTACCATGGATCCAAAACATCTTGACCTTTAATTTTTTCATCACAAGAAAAATCAAGCAGTTTATGTATTTTATTCTCTTTATCTTCACCAACAATTTTTATAAGCCCATATCTATTTTCTTCATCCATTATAATTAAAAAATCAAATTCTTCATAATCTGATTTTTTTACTTGCCTTGCCCTCTTATTCTCAAAATTTTTTATGCCATGTTTAACTAACTGCTCACAAGCTTTAGGATAAATATGACTCCCAATCTCTTCTGTGCTTGTCGCTGCAGATTCAACATAACAATCTTTTGTTTTTGACTTCAAAATAAATTCTGCCATTGGAGACCTGCAAATGTTCCCGTGACAAATGAATAGAATTTTTTTCATATTTTCTTTACTTGCTATATTATTCATAACTATTTAACCTTAAAACTTTACTCCCTTTTATATTTTTGTAATCTATGTTGTGAGTTGAAAAAATAATTGTTTTATCGTATTCTTTTGATAATTTTATAATTGTATTGATAACTAATTTCTGATTTTCATTATCAAGCGATGAGGTTGGCTCATCTAATATCAAAACTTTAGAATTTTGAAGCACTGCTTGACAAATTGCAACTAATTGTTTTTGCCCTCCACTTATTTCATAAAATTTTTTATTTAAAAGTTTTTCAATATTAAAATCATTTGCACATTTTTTCACCTTATAAATTTGTTCTTCTGTAGGCTTTTCATAAAACTTTAATTCATTAACCATTCCGAGTATTAAGTAATCTTTAACCAATATGTTGTGAATATTAAAGAAATCTTGTTTTACATAAGAAACTATTTTACTTCTATTTTGCAAACTAATTTGTCCAATATTCTCATTTTTTAAATAAACTTCCCCTCTTGTTGGTTTTAAAATACCTAACATTAACTTTATTAATGTAGTTTTTCCAGAGCCATTATTACCATATATTAGAATTATATCATTTTTATATACATTAAGCGAAATATCATGCAATATATCATTTGTTTTATTATTATATTTAAAGCACACTTTATCTAATTTAATAATTATCTCTTGATTATCACTCTTAGTGGACTCTTTTCTTGTCTCTATATTTTCATTTAATACTTGTTTTCTTATTTCACTTACATATTGATTTTTTAAATTATAACTATATTTATTATTACGAGCAAATAGTAAAATTGTAAAAATAATGGAACCAAATATCCCCGTAATAGCTGAAATGGGTATTTCACTTTGTGTTAATGTCCTTGATAATACATCTGCTATTAGAGTAAATATAGCTCCAC
>CAMJKC010000078.1 GCA_946406305.1 uncultured Lachnospiraceae bacterium | reverse complement strand
AAGAAATTTTATTAAATGATTGTTATTATTTTCATTCTGTTCAAATTAAACATTTCAAAGAAGGAAAACAACTTTTAATTTTTTTAAATAAAAATATTTCTTTTATTTCAATTTATAATATTTCAGAAACAAATTTTAATTATTTATCATCAACAAAATTAAATATTGAAATTAAATATAATAAAATAAAAATATCTTTTTCTAGTTTTGAAGAAGATAATTCAATTATTATTTTATCAAATAATAATGTTTATATTATTACATTACAAATAAATCTTTCAGAAGGGAAAATATATATTCCAATAACACAAAAATTTAATATAGAAATATTGAATAAAAATCATAAAATGATTTTTTATGATATAGTAAATTATCATTTAAATAGATATTTAATAATAGGATATGATTCAGGTGAAATTTTAATTTATTTATGTAAACAAAATGCAATTTTATTAAAAACTCATATAACTTTTCCATCTTATATTAATAAATTATTTTTATATCAAGGATTACTTTTTATTGTCTCTAATAAAAATAAAATAACTGTATTAACTTTATTAGGAGGAAATTCTGTTTTAATTGTCTGTGATAATTATTATCCTATTTTAGATTTATTTTATGATCATATCAATTCTATTTTATATATTTTAGATATCGTATCAAAATCAATAATAACTCTATATGCTTCATTTTCAGAAGAGGCAGGAAATATATCTATAACATCCCCTTTTACACGAAAAGTCCCTCTCTTAAAATCTATTTCATTTCTAACAAACTGTATGTCAATTAATTTTTCTATTATATCTTCACGAGATTTTTCATCATTTGGTCTTATTGATAATGTCATATTTTTATAATCAATAGGTGACCCAAGTCCATATATACATGACACAGATGCAATAACTATAACATCATTTCTTTCACATAAAGCAGCAGTGGCAGAGTGTCTTAACTTATCTATTTCATCATTTATACTTGAATCTTTTTCGATATATGTATCTGTTGATGCAACATATGCCTCTGGCTGATAATAGTCATAGTAAGATACAAAATACTCTACTGCATTGTCTGGAAAAAATTCTTTAAACTCGCTATAAAGCTGTGCGGCTAAAGTTTTATTATGAGCAATGACAAGTGTTGGTTTATTTAATTCCTTAATTACATTTGCCATAGTAAAAGTTTTACCAGAGCCTGTAACTCCCAACAGAGTCTCATACTTATTTCCATTTCTAAACCCTTCTACAAGTTTAGATATGGCATTTGGTTGATCACCAGTTGGTTTAAAATTTGATTTTAAATTAAATTTTCCCATTTAACTTTAAAGCCTTTATACAATTTTTCACTAACATACTTGTGGTTACAGCTCCTACACCGCCAGGAACTGGAGTTATATACTCACAAAAATCTTTTACATCATCAAAATTCACATCACCACATATTTTTTTATCATTATCATCTTCTATATAATGTATTCCTACATCAATAACAATTGCATCTTTTTTAATATATGATTTATCTATAAACTTTGGTTTATTTATGGCAACTATCAGTATATCAGCCTCTTTACACAATGATTTTAAATTTTCTGTTTTGCTATGGCAAATAGTAAGAGTTGCATCTAAATTTAATAACATATTTGACACTGGCCTACCTACTACTCCTGTTCTATTTAAAATCACACAATGCTTTCCAGATAATTTAATGTCATATTGATTTAAAATTTCAATAATTCCAAGTGCTGTGCATGGGAATAGTCCTTCTTCTCCTTTTTCTAATCTCCCTATATTTATATTATTTAATCCATCAACATCTTTATTTTCACATATTGAATTACAGAGTAAGTTGCTATCAAATTTTTTAGGAATTGGCATTTCAATAAATATACCATCTACGTTTTTATCATAATTTAAACTTTTTATTATAGATAATACATCTTCTGTATTGCAGTCTTCACCAAATGTTATTGATTTAAAATTAATACCAACTTCTTCTGAAACTTTTTTCTTTTTATTAAAATATATTGTTGAAGCTTCATCTTCTCCTATTTTTAATACACACAAAGTTAATTCTATACCATTTTCTTTTAATTCTGATATAGTATTTTTACACTCATTTAACACATTATTTGCAACTAATTTTCCATCTAATAATTTATACATCAATCTCCTTAAACTGCTTTCAGGCAGAGTTGAACTGCCATCTTAAGCTCCGGGGGCTTATGTTCTATCCTTTGAACTATGAAAGCTTATTTTAATAAAACTATAGCTTGCAGAAGTTGCTTATCCTCATATTCTTTTTCCATTTTTATATACCAATCTTCATTTACAAATTTAAAATTTGTATCAGTAATATTCAAAGTGTCACTGTTTTCATTCTTATTCACTTTAATCTCTGAAGCTGTTGAAGTAGAACTTTTAATCAATGGTGTCATATTATCATCTTTTTCAAGTATTATTGCATTTCCATTTTCATCTTCAAAAATTTCATTACCATTCTCATCATAGGTAACTGGTGTTCCATCATACTCTAATGCATAATCTGGTTTTATTCCATTTTTGTCTATTTCATAACCACTTGGAGGAAAATAGCCAGCTACAGTAAACTTAATTGCTGAGCCATCTTCAAGTGGAATCAAACTTTGCATAACGCCTTTGCCATATGTCTTTTCTCCAACGACTTTAGCTTTTCCATAATCTCTAAGTGCCTCTGTAAATAATTCAGATGCTGAAGCTGATGCACCATTTGTAAGTATAACAATAGGTAAATTAACTTGATGCTTATCTTGGCAATAATACTGATCTATAATTTCTGTTTTATCTTTCATATACACGAGAAGTGTCTTGCCTGGAACAAAATTATTCTCTTTTTGGTTTAAAGTAAATTTACCATCATTGTCTCTTAAAATATAATCTAACATATTTAACACTATACTAAGTTCACCGCCAGGATTGTTTCTCAAATCAATTATAAGTCCTTTTACTTTTTTCTTTTGAAGGTCATTTATAGCTGATACAAATTGAGCATAACCCTTTCCAGAAAATTCACTATATCTCAAATAGCCTATATCTTTTTCTTTTATTTCATAATGAACCAGTTTTAGTTCAACCTTTCCTCTTGTGCAAGTCAAATTTACTATTTTATCTTCAGATGCTCTATATAAACCAATATCTACCGTTGTCCCTTCTTTTCCTTTTATAAGATTCACAATGTCTGTTAATTCATATTTAGAAACATCAACTCCATTTACAGTCTTAAAAATATCATCAACTTTTACTCCTGCTTTTTCAGCAGGTGAGTCTTCATATACTTCAGTAATTTTTGTTTCTTTTGTATCTGCATCTTGTGTTACACCAGCTCCTATTCCATAATACTCGCCGCTTTGCTCACTAACAAAATTTTCATAATTTGTTGCTGGCATATACTCTGCATATTTATCTCCTAAGCCTTTTACATATCCTTTAAACATCTCATTCAAAATTTTTTCATTATCTTTATCATAATAATAATACAAATTAATGTAATCATCTATTATTTGAAATTTTTCTGCAAATTTCATTAAATCTATACCACCTTCAACAGATAGTGCTTCACTATCTGTTGAAACGATGCTTAAATTATCAATTTTTGTTTTATTTCTCGCAATACGATAATAAGGTATATATTGAGTAAATACATAATATATACCTAATGCAACCGAAATTATTATTATAATAATCAAAAAGAAAAGTATAAAATTTTTTCTCTTTACATTTACTAATTTGTGATTTAACTTTTTAATCTCTTGATTTAATTTATCAACAACATTTTCTTCTTCATTTAATTTATCATCAACTTTTACATCACCTTGATTATTTTCACTAAATGAATTTTGATTAATTTGTTCATTTTCTAATTTTTCATCATTTTCATGATTCTCAATATTTTCTTGATTAAAAATATCACTCATATTTTTCTCCTTAATTTGTTATTATCCTACATATGTTAATGGGTCAACATATACACCATTTTTTCTTATTCCAAAATGTAAATGCGGACCTGTTGAATAACCAGTTGAACCTACTTCCCCAATCTTTTGACCTTTGACTACTTCATCCCCTTCTTTTACACTCATTTTACTTAAGTGCATATATATAGTGTAAATTTGGCTACCATGACTTATCATTATGTAATTTCCAGCTGATACAGAGTATTTTGCTATTACAACCTCTCCACTCGCAGCAGCTATTACTTTATCTCCTGTAGGAGCACCTATATCAATACCTTGATGATTTGAAGAAGCTCCTTTTTTAGGACTTGTCCTTTTTCCAAAATTAGATGTTATTCTATGTGAAGAAGGTAATGGCCATATGAGCCCACCTTTTAAAACTCTTGCTGATTCTTTTTTTGCCCTTTCTCTTTTTTCTATCGCCGCTTCAATTGCTTTTATATTTGCCTCTTGTGCTTTCTCTGCTTGTTCCAACTTCTTCAATTCTTTTTGGCTCTTATTTATTTCGCTATTCATATCATCAAGCTCTTTTTTCTTTTCAAATAGCAATTGTTCTATTGAATCTTTTTTTGCATTCTCTTCTTCTTTTAATCCCACCAATACTTCTTTTTCTTTATTTAATTTTTCTTCAAGTTCTTCTATATCTTTTTTTATTTGTATTAGTTCATCAAGCTTTTTTCTGTCATAATCTGATATACTTGATATGTACTCTGCTTTTGTAAGTATATCATTAAGATTATCACCATTCAATATGCTTTCAAAAGCCGTTATATCATTTCTCTCATAAAAAAATTTTATTCTCGTTTTCATGTCAGTATATTGTTCTTCTTCATTTTTTTTTGCCACTTCTAATTTTGATGTTGTCTCATTTAATTGAACTTGCAACTCGTCAATAGCTTCTAAAATATTATTTAACTCTTCTATCAATTCATTTAAACTCTTATCAAGTTCTTCTATGAATTTTTCAACATCATCTTTTAGACTATTAAGTTTTTTTATTGTGCTTGCAACTTTCTCTTTTTGTGATTTTATATTATTTATTTCATTTTGAAAACTTGTAATTTTTGCTAATTCGTCTTCTGTAGCAGTTGCATATACATTATTAAAGCTAATAAACAATATAAACAAAATTAAAAATAGAATTTTATTTTTCATAAACTTATACATCTGTATGCCTATTGATAGTAATATATGATACGAAACCACAAACAAACATAGACACTCCTAATGATATTGAAGCCATATCAAATATAAAATATTCAATAGAAACTGGCCTCAATATTGATAATATCAAATGTGTCTTTTCTAATACAATATTAACTATATAATTGTATAAAAGATATATAACTAAAAGTGGTATAATAGAACCAAAAAACCCCATAAGTAATCCACCTATAACAAATGGCGACCTTATCATGAAATTTGTTGCCCCTATCAATTTCATAATTTCACATTCATTTTTTCTATACTGACTTGCTACAGCTATAGTATTGGATATAAGTATAATTGCGATAATTATAAGTATAAACATTAAAACAAAACTAAAATAACTTATACCAAGATTTATGTTTGTAAGAACATTTATAAGCGAACTTGAATAATTTACTTGTCTAACACCTTTTATTGTCTTTATATAATTTACATATTCTTCTTGTTTTGAAATATTATATAATAGAATTTCGTATGAGGAAGAATTAGCAAGTGGATTATCCCCTTCAAATGCCTTTGCTAATTCGTCTCTATCGTTAAAATATTCTTTTTTAAAATATTCCCAAGCCTCATTGCTTGAAATATATCTCATAGACTTTACATCTTCTGTCAAAAAATTACTATTAGCTATTTGTTTAATTTCTTCTTCATTTAGCTCTTCATCAAAAAACACTTGTATTCCTATTGTAGTCTCTATTGTATGTATAAAGGTCCTTATATTTGTAACAACAGAGAAAAAAATACAAAAAATGAAAACACTACATGCTATAGTGCATATAGAAGCAAAAGTAAACAGTTTTTTAGTCCCTAAATTTTGAAATGCAGTTTTAAAAATAAACTTAATCATATTCTAATTTACATTGATATATTCAGTTAATTCTTCATCTAAACCTATGGTATCAGAAATTATATTGCCATCATTTATTCTAATAACTCTTTTATTCAATCTTGAAACTAAATGCAAATCATGAGTTATTACAACTACAGTTGTCCCCATTTCATTTACATGTAATAATAAATCAATTATTTCATTTGTGCTTACTTCGTCAAGGTTACCTGTTGGTTCATCTGCTAAAAGTATATCTGGTTTATTTATTATTGCTCTTGCAATTGCAACTTTCTGTTGTTCTCCACCTGATAATTCTCTTGGAAATTTTTTATATTTATTCCTAAGCCCTACAAGATTTAAAACCTTTATAACTCTTTTTTTTATTTTGAAACTGCTAACTCCTATAATTTCTTGAGCAAATGCTACATTGTCAAAAACACTTCTATCGTTTAATAATCTAAAATTTTGAAATACTATTCCCAATTTTCTTCTGTAATAAGGAAGTTTGCTATTTTTTATAGAGTCAAGATTGTGTTTGAAAACTCTTATTGTTCCAGAATTAGGTTTTAACTCTCTTGTTAATAGTTTTAGTATAGTAGATTTTCCAGCACCAGTTTTCCCAACAATAAACACAAACTCCCCTTCATTTATATGTAACGAGAAATCTTTTATTGCATATTTATCTTTTTCATATTTTACATTAACATTTTTAAATAGTATCATAAATCTCCAAGTCTTTTATACTTTTCATTAATGCATATTTAATTTGATAATAACTAAGTCCTCCTTGTAAAAAACCTATATAAGGTTCTTTTGAAGGTCCATCACAACTTAATTCTATGCTGCTCCCTTGTATAAAATCACCTGCTGCCATTATAATTTTACTTTCATATCCAGGAGTTTTGTCAAATAATGGTGTATAAAATGAATCAACACAAGAAACTGATTGTATTGCCTTACAAAATTTTTCTAACCTCTCTTCTGACTTTAACTCAATGGCTAAAATTATATCATTTTGAACTTCATCATACCTTGGGTAGGTATTAATTTTTAAATTGTTATAAACTTTTGAAAATAGTTTTAATCCCTTTAAAACATCTGCTACAACTTTTGGGGCAAAAAATAATCCCATCAAAACATTTATGTTTTCTCCAAAAGAAATACCAACTTCTTTTCCTATCCCTGGAGCAGTAAGCCTTTCAGCACACATATCTATAAGGTCTTTTCTTCCTACTATATATGCTCCTGTCCTTGCTATTCCTCCACCAATATTTTTTATAAGTGAACCTGCAATAACATCTGCTCCTACTTCCGTAGGTTCAATTGTATCTACAAATTCACCATAACAATTATCTACAAAAATTATTACTCTTCCATTATATTGTCTTATGTTTGATATTACATTTTTTATTTCATCAATGGAAAAAGAATGCCTTTTACTATATCCCCTTGACCTTTGAATCATTACTAATTTTGTTTTTTCATTTATATTATCTTTTATTTTTTTATAATCAAAACCCTCATTTATTAAATCAACTTGTTTATATTTAATATTGTATTCAACTATTGAACTAATTGACTCTTTTTTTCCAAGAGTAGCATCTAAAGTATCATATAAATCTCCACATATAGATAAAACTTCATCTCCAGGTCTCGTTAAAGCAAATATCACAGTTGATATAGCATGTGTTCCTGATACAAATTGCTGCCTAACCAATGCAT
>CAMJKC010000077.1 GCA_946406305.1 uncultured Lachnospiraceae bacterium | reverse complement strand
TAACTACAACTCATTTTTTTGCAACTTTTCCTTTTTCCACTTCTTTTGATTCTTGTATACCCCTCATTGTAAGCGATATCCTCTTTTTATCCATATCTATATTTATAACCTTCACTGTGACAATGTCTCCAACTGATACTACTTCCAATGGGTGTTTTATATATTTGTCTGAAATTTCAGATATATGAACTAAACCATCTTGATGAACTCCAATGTCTACAAACAAACCAAAGTCAACAATATTTCTAACAGTCCCTTTTAATTCCATACCTATTCCTAAGTCTTCCATTGAAAGAACGTCATTTCTCAAAATTGGCTTTGGCATATCTTCTCTTGGGTCTCTTCCTGGTTTTTCAAGTTCATTTACTATATCTTTAAGTGTTTCAACTCCAATTTTTAACTCCTTTGCAGTATCGTCAAAATCTGATATCATAAGTTTTACACCTTTTAAACCTGAAGTGTTTATATCAGACTTTTTAAATTTTAATTTTTTTAACAGTTTCTCTGTAGCTTTATAACTCTCAGGGTGAACTGAAGTTAAATCAAGTGGATTGTCGCCATCTGTTATTCTCATAAATCCAGCACATTGTTCATATGCCTTATCTCCAAGTTTTGGAACTTTTTTTAATTCTTCTCTATTGTTAAATCTCCCATTTTCTTCTCTGTATAAGACTATTGACTTCGCCAAAGTTTTATTTATTCCAGATACATAAGAGAGCAATGAAACGGAAGCAGTATTCAAATCTACACCGACACTATTCACACAACTTTCTACAACATCTTTCAATGACTCTTCAAGTTTTTTTTGATTCATATCGTGCTGATATTGACCTATACCTATACTCTGTGGATCTATTTTTACTAACTCTGCAAGTGGGTCTTGCAACCTTCTCGCAATAGATGTCGCCGACCTTTGCCCAACATCAAATTTTGGAAATTCTTCTGTCGCCAATTTGCTCGCACTATAAACCGATGCTCCTGCTTCGTTTACAATCACATATTGAACTTTTTTCAATTTATTTTTCTTTAAGAAATCCACAATAAACAATTCTGATTCCCTTGAGGCTGTGCCATTTCCAACCGATATCAAATCTACATTATATTTATTTATAAGATTCATAAGCACTACTTTTGCTTCTTCAATTTTCTTTTCAGTGGTAGGCTCAGTAGGATAAATAACTGCTGTATCAAGTACTTTACCTGTTGCATCTACTACAGCAAGTTTACAGCCTGTTCTAAATGCTGGGTCCCATCCTAATACAGTTTTCCCAACAATTGGTGACTGCATAAGTAATTGATGCAAATTTTTTGAAAATACATCTATAGCTTTATCTTCTGCATCATCTGTAAGTATGCTCCTAACTTCGTTTTCTATTGAAGGCCAAATGAGCCTGTCAAATGAATCTTCTATCGCTTTTACTATATATTCTTCTGTAAATTTATTTGGAATTAGTATTTGATTTTTTAAATACTCAATTATTTCTTCTCTATTTATTTCAATACTTACTTTTAATAATTTCTCTTTTTCTCCACGGTTAATTGCTAAAATTCTATGCCCTACAATTTTACTTACCTGTTCACTAAACTCATAATACATTTCATAATTTGATTTTTCTTCTTTATTTTTTGCTGTTGAAGTAATTACACCATTTTTAATTACATAATCTCTAATATATGTCCTGTAATCGGCAACATCTGATATGTTTTCTGCTATTATGTCAAGTGCACCATTTATTGCATCTTCTTCATTTTCTACTCCCTTCTTTTTATCTACATATTTTTTTGCGGAAGTTATAATGGACCTTTTAGTTTTTTGTTCCATTATGAGTTTTGCAAATGGCTCAAGCCCTTTCTCCTTCGCCACTGTAGCCCTTGTCCTTTTTTTAGGTTTATATGGTCTATATAAATCTTCAAGCTTTACCATAGTTTCACATTCTTCTATTTCTTTTTTCAATTCTTTTGTAAGTTTTCCTTGCTCTTCAATGCTTGATAAAATGGTCTCTTTTCTGCTTTCAAGATTTCTTAAATAAACTAACATTTCATGTAGTTTTCTCAACTGTTCATCATTTAAAGAACCAGTTACTTCTTTTCTGTATCTTGATATAAATGGAACTGTAGCTCCTTCATCAAGTAATTTTATAGCAGCAGTTACTTGCTCTACTTTAACTTCTAACTCTTTTGCAATTTTTTTGTCAATATTCATCGTAAAACTCCTAAATTTTTAATCTTTTATTTTTATAAAATCATAAATTTTATCAAATTTGATTTTTATTTTTGTAATTTTATTTTCTGTCCCAGATATAGTAAATTTCTTATTGTCAAGTATGTTTTTTAATGAGTCAAGTGCTTCATCTTTTAAATCTATATTTGAATTTTTAATATTTACATAATTTGAGTTTAAAACATTTACATCTTTTCCTATCAAATTATATAAGAAGCTTTTGCATGCATTTTCTATTTCGCCAATTGGATAACATACATGGGAATATGCCTTAATTACACTCTCATAAAACTCCTCATCTGTCACTTCATAGTCTTTTGCAGCCTTTAAAATATTATTCAAATCTTTTGTGACGAGTGCTATATCATTTTCAGATTCTGCGAATCCCAGTAAAATATCTCTATCAATGTCAAAATCAATACTTCCATTATAGTTTGAATCTTCAGAAATATTTTTACTGAACATAACTTTTTTCAATAACTTTATAAACGGCAAGTACTCATATTTAAAGTCTTTGTCATTCAAATATTCAGAAGTAAAATACATATTTTGATTTTTATCATTTACATATATTGCACTTTTTTTATTATTGCCATAAGGTATTTTATACTGTGCTTTTTTAAGTTCTATCCCTTCAAGTTTAAGCAAAATTTCTTTATTCACTTCTTCTACTGTGTTCACTCCATCTAAATCTGCTACCACATAAGTTGAAAGATTATTTTTGTTTATAATTTTATTTTTTACATTTTTCATTTTGTTTGAAAAAGCTTCTATATAGTTTTTCTCTTTTTTTAATCTCTCTAACTGTTCGTTTAAGTATTTATAAAATTCCCTCCCTGTCAAATATGTCTCATATGCAAAAGAACTATCTGTGTCGGCAAAAGTTATCCGCTTTACTAATTCTTCTGGAGATAAATTCTTCATATTGTAGTTTTCTTTATATTTCTCTATAATCTCTATTACTTCATTTTCATTATATACGGTTTTGTCAAACATTTCTAACAATATATTAAGAGAGTCTTTATAGTCATCTACAAAACAGTCCCATTCAAAAATAATCATTGGATAATTAAACTCTATTGATTTTTCATCGGGGTATATAAATCTTGTATTGAACGAGTAGTAATATCTATTCAGTAAATCTTTAATCTCATATTTATCTTTATATTCAGTAGATAACTTGCCAATTAGTATACTCCAAAGGCTCATATCAAAAAGTTCTTTTTGGTCAATGTTACTTGTGTCAAATAAAAGCATATACTTCCCAATGTCTTTAAAATTCACATAAGACGAGTAACTTCTTATCTCATTGAGGTTTGCCATTGCAACATCTTTATATATATTAGGACTTGGCAAATTTTTGATATCAATAGAATAACTATTTTTATCAAATCCACTATCACTACTTTTTTCATCGCTCAATGATTTTGTATCTTCTATCAATTTTTTTATTGCCTCATCATTCATATTTCTTTTCAATTCTGAAAGATATGCTTTCTTTATTTCTTCTATTTCTTCAACCATACCTCGTCTTACTTTATGGTATATAAGAGCTTTTCTATTTGAATTAAATAATAAATCAACATAATTTATACTGAACTCTTCAACCTCATTTAAAAACTCATCGTATGCTAAACTTTCATATTCTAAAAAATATAAAGAACCATCTTTTATCCAATTTGCAGCAATATTTTTTGACAAATTTGCTCCTATCCCTCTACTATTATCTGCAACCATATCTTTGAATTTTTGCTTTCTCACTTCATTTTGAATTATATCTTCATCAAAGCCAAATGACTTTATCATATCAAGAGCATCATTTATGCAAGTCTCAAACACATCAACTTCATCTTCTTCACAATTCTCCATCTCAAAAATTACTGCATCAAACATTTCCCCACTTGTAAATGTATCATACACATGTATCTTATTGTCTAAATTCATCTCACTCGTTATGTCATCGAGTATAGAATTGTCTGCATTAAAAATTGAATTTAAAAACCTTATTTTATATTTAGTTTTTATGTCTAAATCTGGCAACTCAAATACCCAAGTCACAACATTAGTTGTAGTTTCATCGTTCACATAAGTTTTTATATAACTCGTTGTCGATATGTCTATATCACTCTTCTCTATATCATATAATTTTTCAAAATCTACATCTGTATTTTTATTATCGGTCAAATAATTTTCATTTAACATTTTTAAAAAACTATTATAATCAAGATTACCATATAATACAATTATTGCATTATCCATATTATAATATTTATCGTATATGTTTTTTATTTTGTCATAAGTTAATTGATTAAAATTCTTATACAATTTACCTATGTCATTTTCTAAAATTGTGCCACCGTATAGTGCTTTTTTTATATTATTTAATATATTCCTTTCTACTGAAGTTATGTTTTTAACTGATTCATCATATAATGAGCCTTCTATTTCTATATCTTCTTTTTCATCACTCAATATATACCTTATAACCTCTTTTTTAAATATGTTCTCATCCTTTAATACCATAGGCGACTTTATGCAACTCATATATACATCAACTAATTTCATCAACTGCTCTTCACTCATACTACTTGCAGAGTATGAAGTCACACCAGCCTCTGTATAGGCATTTATTCCTGTATTAAAAGTGTTATGCATAAGTTCATTAAACAAATTATCTGAGTTATACTTTTCGCTTCCATAAAGTATAGTATTTTTCATCGCCATAGGAGCATCTGTCTCGTCCTCATAAGGCACTTTAAAACTTATTTGAAAAGACAATTCCCTATCGTCATTTTGTATATAATATAAATTTAACCCACTTCCTTCATGAAAAAAATGAGCTGTATTTGCATTAAACTTATCAACTTTCCCAACATGCATAACTTTAAAATCATTTATAACATCATCTTTTTTTGGCAATATTGTTTTAAACCTACTATCAGATAGAGTTATGTTTTCATTCTCTGGAAGTAAGAAAACTGCTTCTTTACTTTCTTCAGCACTTTTCTCATTATTTGTGCAAGACACAGTTAAAAATAAAATACCAATAAAAAAGAGCCTTTTTATCATATTTTTATTTAATAGTAAACTCAATTTCAATCTCCTTTCACATTTTTATATTTTATCATAATTTTATTTAGTTTTTCAATAATAATAAATAATAGTTATACAAATTTTTTAATTTATGGTATAATAAATATTATAAAATACTTTTGGAGGTTATTTATGAAACTTATGTTTATAATCATTAATCAAGATAATGAAAATGATGTAACAACTTCATTGATAAAAGAAGGATTTCAAATAACTAAACTTGCAACAAGTGGCGGATTCTTAAAAAAAGGTAACACTACTCTTATGTCTTGTGTAGATGACGAAAGAATAAATCAAGCAATTAGTATAATTAAAAATGAATGTGGTGAACATCAATCGGTAGATATTGACATTCCTTTAACTCTACCTTCTGCCTCAATGAGTCTTCAAACAGTCCCAACTAAAATTGATATTGGTGGTGCTACTATAATTGTAACAGATGTATTTTTGTTTGAAAAATTTTAACTTATAACTCCCTCAGTTTTCAAGTAGTCAATTATTGACTTATAGCCCTCTCTTCTATTTACTATTTTTTTGTCGCCAATATATTCTACTATTTTACTACTTGCACCACAGCCATATCCATATATGCTTTGCCTTTCTTCCATCATCATTATATTGTATATACTCTCTTTACCTTTTAAAGCATACCCTATATTTTCAAGATTTCCAACCATATTTTTTTGCCTATATAAATAATATGGTTCTTCTTTTAACTCATTCATAGTTTTAAAAACTAAATCATATATTTCATATATATCAAAGTCGTTTATACCTTTTATCGTTTTTCTCCACTCTTCTTTTTCAATATTTAATCTCGCTGCCCTTTTTAAATATAGTGAATGAACTGTTATAGAATCTGGTTTTAATTTCTTAAGTTCTAAAGTTGTCTTTTTCACTTCATCTATGCCTTCATTTGGTAAGCCCAATATAATGTCCATATTTATATTATCAAAACCCAAACTCCTCGCTAAATAAAACTTTTCAACAATTTCATAAAC
Organism: uncultured Lachnospiraceae bacterium; assembly: GCA_946406305.1. Taxonomy (GTDB): domain Bacteria; phylum Bacillota; class Clostridia; order Lachnospirales; family Lachnospiraceae; genus UBA3633. The sequence continues at coordinate 1,490 of CAMJKC010000077.1, read as the reverse complement.
CGTATGTTTTCTACCTATAATATCTAAAGTTTTTTGGTTAAAGGTTTGTGGGTTGATTGATATTCTGCTTACACCATATTTTTTCATTATCTCCAATTTACTTTTGTCTATTGTATCTGGCCTTCCCGCTTCAACTGTAAATTCTTTTAACTCACTTAAATTAATATGCTTTGATATGACATTTAAAAATTCATCAAATTCTACTGAACTAAGAGATGTCGGAGTCCCTCCCCCTATATACAATGATGTTATGGTTTTATTTTCATATTCACAATTTCTACGATATAATTCTTTATCAAGTGCAATTAAGTAATCCTTTACATAGTTTCCCCATTTATCAATATTAAAAGATGTAAAAGAACAATATAGACAGGTAGATTTACAAAATGGAACACCAATATATATACTAATCTCATTTTTGTAATTTTTATATTGGCTACTCTTTAGTAACATTATTTCATTTTTCGCTAAATAGATGAGAAGTTCTATTTTTTCATCGCTTACTAAATATTCACTTTCTAAATATTTTTTTATATATAAATCTACTTCGGAATCACTTGCTTTTTCATTTTCTAAATCAAAAAAAATATTACTACTCTTATAATAGTTTATAAAACTTTTTAATGTATCACTATCTGTATCGACACCATCATACAAATATTCATAAATCTGTGTCACTATGCTAACGGGTCTTATGCCAGTCAAAGCTCCATAAGGTAGTTTTTTATTTGTGATTTTACTTAAATACCTATATAGACTTCTTTTAATTCTATTTTTATTGACAAACCTTTCGCTAGAGAATTCGCCATCGTAAAAATTTTTAATTACTATGTCGTTTTCATCTACATTTATATCAACATTTTCGTAAATGTAAGTTATTTTTTTGTATAAAAAAAATGCCATACACAAATCACGAATATCTGTCTCAAAATTTCTCATTTTATAGTCAATATAAACATATATCATGATGACATAATAATCTCATAAAAAATATCTTTTTCATCTAAATCATATTGATAGACAATGACAATTTTATTACTTTCCTCTTGTTTTGTTTTATACTCATTAGTACTCCTAATTTCAATTTCTTCATTACTTACACTTGTCAACTCATTTTTCTCATACTCTATTGACTTAATATAATTTTCATTATCTTCAAAATTTTCAATCTCTATATATAGATTATCTAAAATATTTTCTTTAATATTTTCTATACACACATTAAAATCTTTGTCCCTTACTCCATTTTCATAAAGACTTGGCAAAGAAATATTTATCTCTGTTTCATTTCCATTTTCACTTTTATATTTATTTGAAACTTTTATTTCTTTTAATTCATAATTATTCCTATTTGCATTTATTCTACTGCTTGTATTATTGTTTACTGTTTCTAATACAACTCCCTCTCCTGGTTCTACAATTTCAACATTACTTACTTTTGGACCACTATTAACTGAATTGGTTGTAGGGCTTTCTGTTTTTTTTAATAC
>CAMJKC010000076.1 GCA_946406305.1 uncultured Lachnospiraceae bacterium | reverse complement strand
AATGTAAGCTCCAGGCATAGCAAATGAAACAGAAGCAAGTCTCTCTCTATCATTTACATATATTTCTTGAATATACTGTGAAGGTGTAGCTTTATATACTTTCCCATCAGTATCTACCCTCTCATCACCTCGTAAAATTACTTTATAAGGTTCATTATATATTTTTAAAAGATTTACTGTATCTCCATCATTTATAATCAAACTACTTGCTGGTACATTATCTTTTGGATATATTTTTAAAAGTTTTTCTTCATCTGTAAGCTCATATGGATTTCCATTTACATCTATTATCTCTTTTATAATGTAATACAAGAAGTCATCGTTTGTGTCGTTTTTTGTCTCGCTTGGAGTTGGTATTAATTTATCGCCATCATCGCCATCACTATCTTCATTCTTCTTTATTTCTATATCTGGAATTTCTTCGTCGCTGTTATGCCCTGGGTCAAAATCCACCGTTCCTGATTTTTTATCCCATACTGCATACATAACAATAACTTGATTACTGCTATCGGCAAGACCATAAATTACATCACCTGCGACATATTCTGCTCTTTTTGCATTTTTATTTCTTGACCAACCTAAGAATTCCAAGCCTTTTGCTTCGTATCTTCTATCAGTAATGACTCCTTCTTCTCCGCCTCTCAATGTCAACCTATCAATTGCTTCGTTAGATGTAAGAGTATAGCCTGTTGGCAAGTTAGGATCGTAATCTATATAATAAGTTACATTTGACCAAACAGCTTTTAACATTGCATAAGCTTCGCTTATAGTTGTCAGATTTTTCACAGTATTAGGGTAATTGTTACCACCGTATCTCGTTCTCTTATTGTTTGGATTCTTTGTCTCTACACCATTTGCAACAACTGAATCAAAAACCCAATACTCTAAACTGTTCCCTCCTGAAAGGTTATATGTTGTTGCTTTTATAGGTTTTTCTTCATCATAAGCCACTCTGTCATCTCTCATTGTTCCTGTTGCTCTTGGATTTGATTTATTATATTTTATATAATAGTTTATTGGTGTAAAGTCTGCTTGCAACAAAACTTCTTCATATGCATACTCTACAAGACAATCTATCACTTCTCCATATTTATATACCTTAGTATCTGTTGTTTTATTTGCATTGTGATAAGTATTCGCAAATGTATATCCGCTTATATCAAATGTTGGCTCTCCTTCATATAAAACATTTCCCAGATAAGAAGGTGAACCTAATATCACTCTATCATTGATATATGAAGTTTGATTATATTCTTGAGGTTCTGCTACATGTCTATTTCCCTCTGAATCATCAATATATCCTCCGTATAAAGATATATAATATTCATCATTATATATTTTTATAAGAGTCACTATGTCTCCATCGGATCTAAGAAGATTTACACTCTTATCTCCTGGATACACTTTTTTCAATTTTTCTTTTTCTGTAAGTCCTCCTCTATATACATTACCTTTTGCATCAGTCATCGTTGCTATTATATAATATCTAAAATAAGAGCCTATATCATTCCTATCTTGATTTGGTTCAGGAATCTGTTCAACCTCTGTCACATCTATATCAGGCATTATATCTGTGCTTTCATAACCTGGTAAAAATCTTATAATTCCACTTTTTTTCCTCCACTGTGCATACAAGTCTACATATTCTTGTATTCCATCGCTTATAGCAAATACTTGGTCTTCATCAATATAATCAATTTCTTCTGCGGTTGGAGTTCTTGTCCATCCAATAAATTGAAGAGCATCTATCTTATATCTATTTGGAGTAAGAGAAACTGTATTACCACCTAAAACTTCTTGTGTATATACACTTATATTTTCCGAAAGGGTATATCCTTCTGGAACATTTGGATTAAATCTTATTTTATAGTTATTGTTTGTCCATACTGCTCTAAGTGTAACTGTTGCATTTGACCAAGTTGTCAAATTCTTGTATCCAAAAAGAACAGATCCTTCATTTTTCGTTATTTTTTCTCTTGTGAATTCATTTTCTCCAAGAACAGTTCCATCTGCCAAAGTAACTTTTTCTAACACAAAATAATCTATATTGTGGTTAGTCCAAGCATATCTATTTTGAAAAGTATATTGAACATCATATTGCCTATTTATAATAGGGTTCATGATATTTCTTATAGAATCTTCTGGTCCACCTTTTGTAAATTCTACAATATAAGTTATTGCCTTATATTGTGGTGTTAAAAAGACTTCTTCGTATGGGTTTTCTACTATATTTTCTACTATCTGCCCATCTGTATATTGATTTCCTCCATCATCTAAAAAGATGTGAGTAAGTTCAAAACCTCCATTTGTAACCCTGTAACTCTTTGGTTCCTTTATTTTTACTCTTTCATTCATTCTCGCTACTTGAGATTCTTCACTTTCATCATCTATCAATATTTCATGAACTATTCCATCTGAATCTGTGACTGCGTTTGTTCCATAAACTATAAAATACTGAGTGTCATAAATTTTTTGTAAAACCGTTGTATACCCATTTCCTCTAAGTAAAAATGCCGCTTGAGCACCAGGATATACTCTTTGCAGTTTTTCTTCGTCTGTAAGTTCTATTGCATTTCCGTTAGCATCTCTCATAGATGCTATATTATAGAATATAAAAGGATCTCCACCTGCATTTGACGTAAATGAAGTATATGGTTCTGGTACTAAAACATCTTTACTATCTACAACAAGAGGTGCCATAACATCATTTGGTCTTGGGTTAAATCCTGGAATAAATTCTATAGTTCCTCTCAAAACTCCCCATACAGCATATAGAGTTATAACTTCGTTTTCATAAGTTCCAAGCCCAAACACAGGATCCTCATCTTTATAAGTAGGTATTATAGCATCTGGATTCCTACTCCATCCTTCAAAGCCGTATCCTTTGACAACGAATCCGTTTGGCGATAAATTTCTTGTTTCTGGCCCTGTAAAATTCATCTCCGCTGTAGCACCGCTCACTGTTGCTCTCTCTGGAACATTTGCATCAAAAACTATCGTATATGGAACTTCTGTCCAAACTGCTCTAAGTGTTACTGTTGCATTTGAAATTGTTGTTAAATTATAAAATTGTGCTCCTTGAGCATACTTTACTTTTGGTAAATATTCTTCTTCAATGCTATTTTCTCCATAAGTTATACTTTCTATAACATAATAACTTACATTATGTGACTGATAAGAAAAAATACCTGATTTTGTATTGTATTTTGTGTCATAAGAAAGATTCTCTTGTGTAAGGCTCGTTGTTCTATTTATGGCGTTAGGATTTCCTTTAATATAAGTTACATTATATGTTATTGCTTGCCATAATGCATATAAATGTAAACTTCCTGTTTCATCTGGAACAGATTCCATTAAACTATCTTCATCTACATACTTTACAGTTGTAGACGATGTACTTTCTGCCCATCCAATAAAATTATATCCTGTGAATAAAAACTTATTAGGCTCTGCATATTCATACTCTATAAGGTTCATATCAACAGAATAATCATCCACCTGTGATACATATTGATTTCCATCAACATCCTTAGGTGCATTTGAATGATAATATACCGTCATAGAGCCCGAATCGTAAATTGCAGAATAAATCAGCACTATGTCTTTAGTAGAAAAAGGACACTGCATTATTTCTGTATAAGAATTTCCTTCTGCCATAGTAATAAATTGTATTCCCAACTCTGCAATATCTTCTTCATCAAGTATATCTTCATCAATAATTTCACTTCCACTTGTTATATAAGAAATCGCTCCTTTGAATCTATATCCCCTCATTATAGAATCTTGTTTTTCAAAAACTCCATTTGGCGCAGTTATTGTTTCTGTATAAAATACATTGTCATAACTCACTGAAGCTATGTTTGCACTATTATCGCCTTTTTCAAAAACTATAGTATATGTATTTTCTGCCCAAACTGCATATAAGTTTATTACTTCTCCTTCTGTTGATGTAATATTCCAAACAAGTTCTGTATCCTCATAGTTAATCAAGCTATCTATTTGTTCTTGTGTTTCATTCTTTATTACACTTCTTTGCACTCTGCTCCATCCTACAAAATGAAAACCGTTTACATTAAACTCGTTTGGATCTAACATGTCTGGAAAAGTATAATAAAACTCTTGTGGCTCCATACTACCTTCATAAGGATAAACTTGTCCATTTGCTCTTGTTGGTACATTTGCATTAAAATTTATATAATAATTATTATAATGTACTTCTGGATAAAACTTAATCACTGCATCTCGTTGCTGTGTAAATTTTGTCATTCTATAATCCAAAGGGTATACACTCCCTGTTGCTATTTGTTCACTTCCTTCTTTTTGTCCCTCTACACTTTCCAATGTCCAAGAAATTAAACGGTATCCTACTCTTTGTATATTATACTCAGAAAAATCTAAAGTTGAATAATACTTTACATTTCTTCCATTTACTTCTTCTATCCTACCTCCTTCTTCTGATACAGAAAAGGCATCTACAAACTCAACCCTATATTGTATTTCTTCCCACACTGCATATAGTGTAATAACTTGTTCATCTTCTTCTGCAAGTTGCATTATTGGTTCATTGCATAAATAATCCCACTGTGTTGCACCCGATACTGAGGCCCATCCAGTTTGTCTATATCCCTCTAATGTATATTCTGACTCAAGTACAACATAAGTGTTATATCCTTTGACTGTCTGTCTTTCTTTAGTCCCTTGAATATTTTCCGAGTAATCATTCCCATCGCTCGCTCTTCCTGGCTCCCCTTTGTTATAATCAATATAATAAACTAAATTCTCAGGTTCTATTCCTATTTTTACTTTTGCATCTGCCCCTGATCCCTCTATAAAAGTTGTTAATCTTTCATTGTATTTTAGATTTGGAATAAAAGCAACCTTTGCTACTGATTCTGTGTAATTTAAAACAGTACTTGAATTCCAACCATTAAATATTGTGCCTGTATGTTTTCCTTTCATAAAGACTATTTCCATATGTGTATTATTTGCATCAAAAAATGTACCTTCTTTCTGACTTAGAAATCCGTCACTATTATATGACATAACTTGAAACACATCTGGATATTCCACATTTGTATCAGACAAAGTTGCCATTACTTGATCATATGTCGCTTTTGAATAAGGTTTATTTGCTCTTCCTATAATAGCATTATCTTTTACCCTTATAAAACTATTTCCTGTCTTTATTTTTACATTTTCACCAATATATAAAGCTGAAGGAAATTCTTCGTTATCTGTCACCTTAACAAGTTTATTATCTGTAATTGATAGACTTCCATCCCAAGTTAGATAGTCAAAACTTTCTTCGTCCAAATTCCATTTTGATTCAACGATTTTAATTACTGATAAAGTTGTATCTGACTCTCTTATTATATTATCTTTTATATTTATCTGTGTACCTTCTTCAAATTGAATTGATCCTTCTTGTATAGTAAAAAGACTTCCTACTGTTGAATTTTGTTCTATATTAAAAATTCCTGTATCAGTTTCATATTCTGGTTTTTTAAAAACTACTCTTCCTCCATTTATAACTCTTATAAGAGATCCGTTTGAATAATTTCCTTCAATATCTGCTTCTGCAAAACTCAACCCTGTGCCATCAACAGTAAATATTGGTCCTCCTGCGCTATATGTATTAATCAAAATTCTATCCCAGTTTGGATAAAACTTAAATTCTTTTTGATCTGGAGCGAGTTTTGGGTCGTAATATATTCTCATTAATCCTACATTAGGATCACTTGATGGTGGAGTTAAAACAGAGGAGCCATCTGCACACATATACCCACCTGCATAATTTACAAAATATCTCTTTTCTATAATTTCGCTAAGAGCATCAGTCTCTTCATCTGTTCCATATTTATTTTTTCTTCTTTTTACATATTCTGGACATAAATCTATATGTTTTAATTGTCCCTTTATACTTTTAAAAAGACCTCCGTTGTCAAAAAGTTCTGCAATAAAGACCATAAGCCCTTCATCTCTATTATTATTTATAGTTACACTTGTGTTTTTAAACATTGATTCTCTACTTGTTGTGCAAATTTCTGAATAAACTTCTGTACAGTCCCCTATATATATATTATTATCTAAAACATTTCCAAGTCCTACAAAAACACAATCATCCAAAAATAATTTATGACCATTTAAGCATAAATAAAAATTACCAGAAAAATTAATATCCATCCCGTATTCTATATCTTTTGTTAAGTAATATGCTCCTCCATCTTTTATTTCTGTGTCTTCATTCCACTCTTCATACATTATAGGTTCTGTATGGTTTATACGGATTCTTCCGTGTTGACACATTTGATCCACACTTGTTCCACATAGTTTATGCACATGCTTTTCAAACTCAACCTGTGAATATGTTGCTTTTCCTAATAAATATTTTTCTATTTCCAAAGACAACTCTTCCTCTGCTTCGGAAGTTGTTGTTATTTCTTCTGCTTCAGAATCCGTTGATGTTTCTTCTTCTTTTACTTCTATATCTGTTTCACTTTCTGTTGGAATAACAACTTCTTCTTTTTCTTCTTTATTTGTTTCAACTTCCGTTTCTGTTTTGCTCTCTTCTTCTTTTTCTTCTTCAGTTTCGTTTACTTTGTCTGTTTCTTCCTCTGTTTCATATTTATTCTCTTCAGTTTCTATTTCATCTTCAACATTTTCTTCATCTATTTTTTCTTCACTTATTTCTGTTTCGTTCATTTTATCACTTTCATCAAAAATTTCTTCTTCGCTCATTTCTTCTTCTTTTTCTTCTTCGTTAGGGATTTCACTTTCCATATCAAAATCACTTTCCTCACCAAACTTTTCTTCTGTTTCAATTTCAATATCTTCTTCTATACTTTCTTCATCTATAGAAGTTTCTCCTGTTTTTTCTGCCATATACTCTTCATAATATCGATATGTTTTTGATTGTTCCTTTTCTTTTTCACTTACTGTTTCACTATTATTAGCATTTTCTGCTAATGCAACAAAAGAATTGTTAGTTACTATCATAGATACTAACAACAAAACAGCAATAGTCCTTTTAAATTTTTCTTTAAACATAATTTTCCTCCCTAATAAAAAATTATATCTAAAAATGCCAAAAAGACATTTTGGGTTACAAAATGATAAAAACTAAAAATTGAATAAGATTAAGCCCTCTTACTCCCCTTATTCATATTTTTACTAAATTGTATCACTTTTTCTTAATTTTTTCAATACTTTTTTCTCAAATTCTTTTTTTTATATTTTTTATTCTTTATATTATTTGTATATTTCAAAAAATAAAAATTGAACCTTTTTTTATAGGTCCAATTTTTAAAATAACTATTCTTTATTCTATAGTTATATATTTTTTAGATTCTTCTTTTTTTACTTCTTCTTTTGGGAAAGTAAGTATTAATATACCATCTTTAAAATTTGCTTTTATATCTGTTTCTTTTATATGTTCTCCTATATAAAAACTTCTCTGACAGCTACCAAAAACTCTTTCACTTCTTATAACCTTTCCCTTGTTTTCCTCTTCCTTTTCGCTATTTGAAATGCCCTTTATTGTCAAATACCCTTTATTTAGCTCTATTTTTATATCTTCTTTCTTAAAGCCTGGCATTTCAACATTTAATTCATAAGATGTATCAAACTCCTTTATATCTGTTTTCATCATATTTGAAAGCATCTTATAATCACTCCCTTTTATATGTGGAAAATGAAAATCCTCCATAAAATCATCAAAATCTTTATCTCTAAAAACTCTTGGCATATACATAACCTTATCCTCCTTTTTTATTTTGATAAGATTATACCACTTTTGTTAGCACTTGTCAATAGTGAGTGCTAATTTATTTTATATCTATTTGACACATTTTCATAGTCCTTAATGCTTCTTTATGGCTTTTTACTGTAACTCCTGCACAACATTTACTATCTACCGATATTTTTACTTCTGGCATATATGTTTTTAA
>CAMJKC010000075.1 GCA_946406305.1 uncultured Lachnospiraceae bacterium | reverse complement strand
GTATTGTTTAATCCATTTAGATATAGCAGATTGAGAAATGCCATATTCACGAATAAGCTCTGCTTGGCTTCTACCATCATTGAATAATGAGACAATAGATTTTTTTGAAATCTTCGTTATAACGATTTTTGATTTTTCCTTCCATAAATGCTCCATTTTTATGTGTATTATATTATAACATTTATTCCAATATATTGTGTGTTTTTATAGTATAGCTCCATTTTATAATTAATAATAATGAAGGAAGAAGTTATATCATAGTGGTATAGTCATTATCTGAATAAAGCAAAATAGATAAAATAGAATAAGAATTAAATCACTTAAGTATATAAAAGATAATTTCAAAAAGGTTGTAATTACATTTGACGATAAAAAACTATATACTATAAATGATAGAATTAGAGTAGTGAATATATATGCTTTTTTGCTAATAGATTCAATAAAAAAATATAGAGATTCGGCTGGCAAACCCATTATAATTCAAGAGAAATTCGATAAAATAAAATTAAAATGAAAAGATGGGACTAAAGAGTAAAAGGGGTATGATTTTTTTTATTGCTAAAAATAAGTATTTTTTGTATAATATAATTATTGATTTATAAAGTATTAATGTTTTTTATTAAAGTAATAGAGGAGGTTCGTTATTGTGAGTATATCAGATGTTGTGGAGCAAACAAAAGATGTGATTGATATCAATAAAGATGTGTCTGAAAGTTTTGATAAAACTAAAAATGAAAAAGGTATTAATGTAGATGCATTTTTTAGTGATCTATTAAAGGAAAAGAACCTATGGAAACCTACGAAGTAGTAGTTCTTTCTGATGCACAAGCAGATATAGAAAATATTGCTAACTACATCGTAGATAATTATAAAAATGAAGAACTAGCTTTTGCATTAATAGTGGAGTTGTGGGCAAAAATTAGAACCTTGGATTTCATGCCAGATAGATATGGAATTGATGAAGAACCTAAATTACAAAAAAGAAGCATAAGGCACATTAGGCATAAGCAATATACGATTTATTATTTCATTGAAGAAGAGAATAAAAAAGTTAAGATAGTAAGAGTTAAACATGCACTTCAAGATTTAAGAAAATTTTTCGGTTTGGATTAAAGAAAGGAAGTTTAAATGCGAGTTTCTATACATAATGCATACATGTTTCTTTTTAAGAGTTAAATTTTTTGATAGTAATCTTGATGAAATGGAATTATATAAATTTGTTAATAAATTAATCAGTGTGTAAAAGGAATACTGATTTTTAATTCAATAAATAGAGATTAATGTAATTGAAATATTTCTTATCCTCAATTAATGTAAGGTAGTGCTGTAAAATGTTCAAACTAAAAGTGGGAAATAAATGAAAAAGTCATCAAAACAAAATATAAATAAAGAATACAAAAAAATTTATAAAAAAGTAGCTTCTTTAATAAGCAACAAAGATAAAAGAGATAAAATAATAAAATTTTTAAGTTATTATATTGTATCAGAGTATGTAGCAAAAACAATACAAATTAAAATAACTGGTGGTAAGCAAAACGAATCTGTTTATAAAGCGACTAGCATAGAGCCATCAAAAATAAAGAATTATTATTGTAATAATGAATGTACTTATGAAGATTTGCAATATGTGTTTAATAAACAGAGTTATAAAAATAAAAAGACATGTAGAAATATTAGAAATAAAATAGTACATTGTTTTGATGAGGAAAGTGTCAATTTGATATTGAAAGATGATTTTTATATCAATGAATTGAACAAAATTGTATATAATTTTGATTAATAATATATGTAAAAAAATAAAATAAAGTGAAAGGATATAATAATAGTAGAATTCTACAACTAACTTAATAGGAAAGATGTTATAATAAATGTTGAGAGCATAAAATAAATGCTAATGTGTAGCGATAGAGAAAAGGCAGAACAGAAAAAACTGTAGAACGAGTATGACAAATGCGAAAAGAAACTATACAAATTAATAGAAGAAAATAGCACTCATGTACAATATCAAGATGAGTACAATAAGAAATATAGAGATTTGGCGGACAAATCCACTAAAATTCAAGAGAAATTAGATAAGATAACCGCCGTCCTTAAGGATAAGGGTGACAGAGTAAAAGTACTTGAAACCTACATAAATGACCTGAAAGCAAGTAAAAACAAGCTGGATTGTTTTGACGAAGGGTTATTTTATGCACTGGTGGATAGGGTCATAGTCAAAAAAGATAAAATAATAGTTAAATGGAAAGATGAGACTGAAGGGTAAAGGGGTCTCATTTTTTTGCTTTAAATAATTACCACAGCAAAGGTGGGAAATTGTATGTTTTGAAAATTACCACCATAATGGTGGTAAAATTATCCCCGACTTTATCATTAAAATATAATCATTGAAAAAATAATAAAAAATATGTATAATTAACTTATGGGGTTGTATTGGTTTCGACAGGAGGTTTGAAACTGTAGAAGCTATCCGTAGGCGAACTCGTAAAGTAGCAAACAAAATAAACGCAAATAAAAATTTTGCATTAGCTGCCTAATTTCAGCTAACACATTGTGAATAGCACTCACACTATTTATAAATGTGTCATTTATGTGAGAAACTACATACTAAATTTCTCTATAGTATGGTCGTATCAAGAGAATCGCTTTATATATAATTTGTCAATTGAATAGTATAAAGTTAAATTTATCAATTGACTATGATAGTAGAAGGACAGGGGATTGTCTTTTGGACACGGGTTCAATTCCCGTCAGCTCCATTAAAAATAACATTGAATTTTTGGCTATATTTATGAGTGCCGATTATTCAATGTTTTATTGTTTAAGCTTATGGTAAATTTTTATTAAATAGATTTATTATAAGTTTGATTTTTGAGTTTGTTTTTATGATATAATATTTTTAGGGGTTGTAAAAAATGGAAGAAAGACTTAACGAATTGTATAAACATTATGAAGAAATAATGAATGAATTAAATACAGATATTGCGACAAAAGATGTGGAGAGATATAGGCAGCTTATGAAAGAACAAGTGGACCTTGAGCCTATTATCAATACATATAAAGAGTATTTAAGTGCTCTTAAACTTGAAGAAGATTCACTTCACATAATAGATACAGAAACAGATAAAGATATGCTTGCTATGGCAAGAGAAGATTTAGTTAAAGCAAAAAAAGATAAAGAGAGACTTTATAATGAAATTAAAATTCTATTAATACCAAAAGATCCACTTGATGATAGAAATATAATAGTTGAAATAAGACAAGGTGCAGGAGGAGATGAAGCAGCGCTCTTTGCAGCTGAGTTATATAGAATGTATGTTGCATACGCAGATAGTATGCATTGGACAGTAACTCTTTTATCTGTTAATGAAATTGGAATAGGTGGATTTAAAGAAGTGTCATTTATGGTAAATGGCAAAGGAGCATATTCAAAGTTTAAGTATGAAACTGGTGTGCATAGAGTGCAGAGAGTACCTGAAACTGAGAGTAGTGGAAGAATACATACTTCAACAGTTACAGTTGCAGTTATGCCAGAGGCAGAAGATGTTGAAGTGGACATAAATCCAGCAGACATTCAAATGGATGTATATAGAGCTTCTGGAGCAGGGGGGCAACATGTAAACAAAACTTCATCAGCTGTTAGGCTTACATATATACCTACAGGGATAGTAGTTGCATGTCAAGAAGAAAGAAGTCAACAGCAAAATAGAGAAAAAGCAATGAAGATGTTAAGAGCAAAAATGTATGATATAATGATTACCGAAAAGCACAATAAAGAAGCAAAAGAGAAACATGACCAAATAGGAACAGGAGATAGGTCAGAAAAAATAAGAACCTATAACTTTCCACAAGGGAGAGTAACTGACCACCGTATAGGACTTACTTTATATAAAATTGATAGTATAATGAATGGAGATATAAATGAGTTAATAGAAACAATAATAGCTGCTGACAGGGCAAAAAAATTAGCTAATTTATAATTTATAAATATGAAAAAAGTTAGTATAATTGTTCCAATATACAATAAAGAAAATTCAATAAAAAGATGTGTAGATAGTATTCTTACACAAGAATATAAAAATATAGAACTTATATTGATTGATGATGGAAGCACAGATAAATCGCCAAAAATTTGTGATAGTTATAAAAAGAAAGATAATAGAGTTGTAGTTATTCACAAAAAAAATGCAGGGGTATCAAGTGCAAGAAATGATGGAATAAAAATTGCAACAGGTAATTATATACAGTTTGTTGATGCAGATGATTATATAACTAAAGATTCAACAAAAATTCTTACGAGGTCAATATCAGAAAAAAACTGTGGCTTAGCTATTACTCATTTTTATAGAGTGGTAGGTAGGAATGTCGCTAAAAAAGGTGCAATTGATGAGAAGATGATATTAAATAGAGTAGATTTCGCTGAATTTATGATAGAAAATCCAGCAGACTACTACTATGGTGTATTGTGGAATAAGATATTTAAAAAAGAAATAATTGATAAATATGATGTAAAGATGGATGAGACGCTTAGTTTTTGTGAGGATTTTATATTTAATTTAGAGTATATGCTTCATATAGACAAAATATCTGTGAATCCAGTTCCAACATATTATTATGTAAAAACAGAAGGTTCACTTATTGCTCAAGGGTTTAATATTTCAGATATAGTAAGAATGAAATTAAATGTAATAGAGTATTATGATAATTTTTATAAGAGCATATATGATTTAAAAGATTATAAAAAGAAAAAGATAGATATATATAAATTTTTATTTAGCTATGCAAGAGACGAATTTACTGTTCCATTGTTTCCTGGAACAAAAAAGGTTGGGTTAGAGACGGTCCCTATATATGCAAACTTATATAGTGGTGAAAATATTTTTTTAGATGTATATTTTATAAATAAACTACTTGATAGATATTTAAAAACTGTAGCATTACAACATGGATTGGTATTAGTGGAATTGAAGATACTTATATATATAAAATATAATAAAAGTTTGACATATTTAATAGAAGTTGCTGATTTCATAGGGTGTACTCAGTTTACAGTTTTTAGCAGTTTGCAAAAACTATTATATAAAAAGTTGGTGAAAAAGCAAAACATAAATGGGGCTTCTACATATACTATAACCAATAATGCAGCGGATATAATTAAATCAATAGATATAGTTGTTAGAGATTTTTATGATTTGTCCAGCAAAGGTTTAAAATTAAATGAAAGGAAAGAATATTATAAATTTTATAAAAACACATTAAAAAATATAAAGGGGTTACTTGATAATACTAAAATAGAATGATAATAAATAATATTATTAAAAATAAAATATTTAGGATGATGATTCTTTGTATTATAGATATGATTACTGTATTTTTTACAGGTTTTTTAGTTTTATTTATAAGATTTGAATTTAATTTAAGTTTTCAGTTTCTAAACTATTTTTATATATATTTACACATTGTAAAATATTATATATTTTTAACAGTAGTTGTTTTTGCGATATTTAATTTATATAAAGTTATGTGGTCAGTAGCAAGCATAAGAGAAGCAATAATTATATTTTTTGCTTGTTTAGTATCATCAATTTTTTATTATATTGTTTCTATTTTAAAAGAGTCATATTTACCAAGAAGTTTTTATTTATTAGAATTCATCTTCTTATATGTTGTTGTTATTTCTGGAAGATTTTCTTATAGACTTATAAGATCATTGTCAAATAATTTATATATAGTTAATAAACATGTTATGATAGTAGGGGCTGGAGAAGCTGGATCAATTTTATTAAAAGAAATAAAAACATCAAAATATACAGATGCAAAAGTTGTATGCTTTATTGATGATAACCCAAATAAAAAAGGTAAGAATTTAAATGGAGTTAAGATTATAGGAAATAGAAATGATATAATAAAAGTTGCTGAAAAATATCAAATTGATGAAATATATATTGCACTGCCAAGTGTAAATGAAAAAGATAAGAGAGAGATTATAAATATTGCAGCGAAGACAAACTGTAAAGTTAAAGTTCTTCCAGGAATATATCAGATAATGAATGGAGATGTTGCAATAAGCAGACTTAGAGATATCAATATTGAAGATTTGCTTATGAGAGAACCTATAAATATAAATACAGAAGAAATTATATCATTTGTAGAAAATAAAACAGTGTTAGTTACTGGGGCTGGGGGGTCAATAGGAAGTGAACTTGCACGGCAGATAATAACGCATAATCCTAAAAAATTGATATTATTAGATATATATGAAAATAGTATATATGATATCCAACTGGAACTTATGAAGAAATATAATTCAGTTGAAATTGTTACACTTATAGCTTCAGTAAGAGATGAAAAAAGAATTGATGAAATATTTGAAAATTATAACATTGATATTGTATTTCATGCTGCAGCACATAAGCATGTTCCACTTATGGAATTTAGTCCTATGGAGGCAATAAAGAATAATTGTTATGGAACTCTTAATGTTGTAAATGCCTGTGATAAGTATAATGCAAAAAAATTTATTTTAATATCAACAGATAAAGCAGTAAACCCAACAAATGTAATGGGGGCAAGTAAAAGAATATGTGAGATGATTATACAATACAAGTCAAAACACAGTAAAACTAATTTTGCCGCAGTTAGATTTGGAAATGTCCTTGGAAGTAATGGGTCGGTTGTGCCTCTTTTTAAAAAGCAAATATTGGAAGGTGGACCTGTAACAGTTACAGATAGAAATGTTACAAGATATTTTATGACAATACCAGAGGCAGTTTCACTTGTATTACAAGCAGGTGCTTATGCTAAAGGTGGAGAAATATTTGTTCTTGATATGGGAAAACCAGTCAAAATAATAGATATGGCAGAAAATTTAATAAGGCTAAGTGGTTATAAACCTTATGAAGATATAGACATAGTTATAACAGGTTTAAGACCAGGAGAAAAGTTGTATGAAGAGTTAATGCTTTCTGAAGAAGGCTTGAAGAAAACAAATAATGACAGAATATTTATAGGGCACCCTATTGTTTTTAATGAAGATGAATTTATGAAGGAATTAAAAGACTTAATGAAACTTGCCAATGAAAATTTAGAGTTTGGCGATGAAATTAAAAAGGAAATAAAAAAAATAGTCAAAACTTATGAGCTTTAATAATAAACTTCATAAAAAAAACGATAATGATTTTGTAATTATGTGTTTTTTTATGTGGAAATATTTATACTAACAATAATATAGATATAAAACTTCGCTTGAAAAAAAATATGATGAGTATGGGAAGAATGTTATTATTGGTATATGGGAAAGGACACAGGGTATTATGTATTATAGAGATATGATTGAAAGTGACGGAGATAATGTCTGATACTTATTGAAAAAATCCTTCGAATTTAAGTCTTTTTATTTTTACATTTTATGAAAATATAAAAAAAATAATTTCAAATTTTAATTTTTTGATGATGGTGCAAATAAAAAAAGTTTCCAATGGAACTTTTAATCAAACCATAACATATCAATTCCGTATCATATCGTATCTATTTGTATCTAAAAAAATAAATCGTAACATTTCGTATCAAAAAAATTGAAAATTTGGTATAATTTAAGGAGTTAATTATAAGAATAGAAGAACACTATGAAAACTTTATGAGCCAGCCTGATGTGGAGCAAATGTAGAACTTTACTGCTCAATTTTAGAAAATAGGTCAGATGATTAGTAGGCATTTTATTATGGATTATTAAACGAGGTAACAAAGGACAGAGCTTTGTTTGTTACTCCTGAAGAACAATTAAAGGAATATGGTCAAATGCGAGATGCGGTAGAAGAAGCCACCGATGAATATACAATAAAGTACTTTATTACAGCTTTGCTTGATGCACTGATGGTTGATAAAATAAAAACACACTCACTGAACTATGATGCTCCAGCCATATTATTGGATGAGCTACATGAGGAGTATTTAA
>CAMJKC010000074.1 GCA_946406305.1 uncultured Lachnospiraceae bacterium | reverse complement strand
AAATTTGCATAATTAACTTGTGTTTGTATAGTTTTTTCATATTTTATATTTTCTTGATAAATATCAGCTGCATAAATTTTATAATTATTTTTTATCATATTTAATAATATACTTATACCAAGTATCAAAACTACTACTCTAAAATGATATCCTCCACCATTTTTACTTTTAATTATAAACCATATGAAAATAATTAATATCACAATTATTAGTAGCACTATAATAATTATTAAAAATGTTGCATTGATTTGACTTTTTATTTTCTCTATTTCTTCTTTATCAAAGTGTTCTTTTTCTCCACTTCCTATCTTCTCTCCTACTACTTTTTCATTTCTATATTTTATAAACTCATCATATTCTTTTTCTGTTAACCCATATGCATGCCGCCCTGATTTTCCTTTTTTTACTTTTTTATAATATTTGTCTATCAACTCTATATTTATCTCACTATTTTCAAGGGGCTTTATAATGTTTTCATTATTATTTAAATTTAATGGATTAAATCCGCCACCACTATAAATTTCAGTTATCTTATAATGAAGTTTCCCATATCTATTTTTATTTTTTATATTTATATCTATAATTACATTATCTCCATAACCATAACTTCTTCTTTCAGGCGATACTTCAATCTCAATGCTGTTGTTGATATATGTATTTGTATATGTTAAATTTGGTAGTAACATTAATAAAAAACTACTACTAAAAATATTTTCATTATAGTTTTATATTTAAAATATGTCATATCAAAATTCTTAATGTGGGCTCGCAGTGCTCGCCCCTACAGATTGTGCTTTGCCCCTCCTACGAATTGTGCTTCACCCTTACTGTATTTATTTTATCTGTTGTATTTATTAATCTATATATAATATTATTTTCATCATAATGATTATCAAATGGGACAACTACTCTTGATCCTCTACCTTTACTACTATATACATATATAAGACCAGTCCCAGCTTCTTTATTTCTTATATACTCTACTTCTTTTTCTGTGAGCATTAGAATATTTTTTAATAGTTTTATATCTGATTCAAGTAGTGATAATGATACTATAAATCCAGTATTTGCTATTACATCTCTTCCAAAAAATGAATTTAGGACATCTTCTGGGTTTTGTGTAATACCTATAGGACAACCATGTGATTTTCGTAGCATCTTCCAGAGTTTCGCCATAAAAGATGCTGTGTCATCATTTAAAAACATTAAATGAAATTCGTCTATAATAATATCTGTATCCATTCCCATCGCTCTATTTTTAGATATTGTAAGCCATATATTATCCAAAAGAACTTCCATAGCCATAGGTTTTAACTCTTTGCCAAGATTACATATATTATAATTTATAATATTTTTCTTTAAGTCAATATTAGACTTGCCCCTAAATAAAGTGCAATGAGAAGTTTTACTATAATATTTTATTGCTTTTAATAATTCTTTATCTTCTATATTTTCTTCATCATCTTTTGTTATTCTTTCAAGTGCTATTTCAAAATCTTCTATTGTTGGAACTGATATTTTATCTTCTATCCATTTTTTATATATTTCAGATACTGCCATGCTTACTGTGGTTCTCTGCCCTGCTGTTAATTTCTCTTTCTGCATAAGACTACATACTGAAAGTATCATATCTTCTTTATCAGCAAGTGGGTTATCTCCATAATTTTCATCTATATCAAATAAATTTATATGATGTATGCCACCTGCTTCTATGTTTATCACTTGTCCATTTAATTCTTTTGCTATAGGAACATATTCCCCTGATGCATCTATTATTATTGCTTGTCTTTTTGTATCTCTTAAATATCTACTGAGTAATGTTTGTTTTCCTATCATTGATTTGCCTTTACCTGTCATTCCAAATAGTAGCATTGAGTAGTTGTCTGCTCCCATTACATCGTATACAACTGGATTATTTGTTATTAGATTTTTACCATAGTAATCACCATTTTCATCTATTAAATCCATTGCATTAAATGGTTGAAATGCTGTTAAACCTTCACTATTTATGCATCTTGTATATAATGTTTGATTTATACCAAAAGGCATAATAGTATTAAATACATTCTCTTGCATATTCTCTGATATTACAAAATATAGTCCACTAAGTGTAGCATTATTTATAAAACTATATACGTTATCAATACACTCTTCATATGTATCACCAAAAACTAATGCATATAGTCCCATATCAAATAAACCATCATTTTTAGTTTTTATATTTTCATTTATCTTTATTGCTTCTTCTCTTCTAAGTTTTAGCATTTGTGGTATTAAATCTACCGATACTTTTGACTCAGCAAGCTTCTTTTGTATATCATATATCTCCCCTTCAATATTCCCAAGTTCTCTTCCTATAAGCCTACTTGTAGTTAAAGCATCTATTGGTCTCTCTTTTAAACCAATTAAAACTTCAAAATTGTTGTTAGTTATTCTTTCAAGTGTATCTGTGTCTATCTGCTTATTTATATCATCCATATGGAGTGCTATCATATATTTACTATTGAACTTCATAAAATCTTTATGAAATTCCATACTCTTTGGAGATATTAATTCAGCATAAGATATGTTTAATTCTTCCCTACTTTTTTCACTTATCAAATCATATGTTTCACTTGAAAGTTTATCGTTTACTCTATCTCTATTGTATAAATAATATAATAGTTTTATTGTTTCATCCTGTGTTAATTCTAAAAGCCTTGCATTAGAAACACTCTCAAAATTTCTTTTTATAGCAGAACTTATAATTTTCATTCTGTTTGATGGGGTATAATTATCATTTGACATTTTTTTACAGGGCTCACGAAGGTTCGCCCCTACTACTAACTCTACTTTCTTGTTAAAGGCTCGCAAAGCTTCGCCCCTACAATATTGATTCGCCCCTACATTTTTTGTCATTACTCCTACAATTCTTTTTGTTGCTCCTGCAAATCTCTCTGTCAGGTCTTTATTATTTTTATTCACAGTTTTAATATATTCATTTCTTTCTTCTTTAAATGCTATAATTAAATATTTTTCTTTAATTAATGTCTCTGTTGATGAATTTTTTCTTATGGTTTCATTTATACCATCTCTAAGATAATTAAACTTATCTTCTTTATGTTTCAATATGACATTTTCATTAAGATACTTCTTGCTTATCTTTTTAGAATTAACAATTAATGATATTTCTACATTTTTATCTGTAGAATTTAAAACATTTTTATATGCTTCATCTATCAAATGTTTATCATCAGACAATTTATAATTTATATCTTGTATTTTAAATACTTTGACATACCTACTACCTACTGAATGAATAGATCCATCTTCATATATATTTTCAACCAAAATAGATGAAACTATTGTGTTTCTATCTCTATTAATAAGTTCAAGTTGTGGTCTTTTATCATCCACTATAAAATCTCCTCTAAATTATTTATTTTCCTATAATGATTATAAAAATTTCTTGCTTCTAAACTTAATAATTTGTTTTTATATAAACTCTCATTTTTATCGATCTCTATCAAATCTACTAACTCTATATTTTTACTTTTATCAAATACATATACATCGACTAAATCATCATTATTTATAAATATCATCTCATCATCAATACTATTAATAAACTTTTTGAAATCTGATTTATTAAATATATGAAGTTCATAAACTTTTCTTTCATCATTACTTATTTCTTCTCTTAAATTATTAATTTCATTATGAACTTTATCATTTTTATTTTTATTATTAATAAGTATTCTTTCTGCTTTTATATCAAATAAATCTTCAAATATATCAACTTCATCTTTAAAATCATTTAATGTTTTTTCTTGTAAATATTTCTTTTCAAATTTTAGTGTTTTTACTTTATGTTTTAATTCTTTCAATTTGGCTTTTTTTTTATTATTAAAATCATTAATTTCATCTTTGTCTAAATTTTTAAATTTCTCTTTTTTTACTATTTTTATTTCTTTTATAAAATTTTTAATTTCAATATTTTTGTCATCTATAGCTTTTTTATTTCTTTTTATTTGTTCTAAAATCATATCTTTACCATCAAGCCTAAAAATTGCTATATATGTATTTTTATAATCTATATATTCTGTAAGTATGAGTATTTTTTTATCAATTAGATGCTGTCTTAATTTAAATATTTCAGCTTTTTCAAGCAGTCTATAATACCTAATTGTCTCATATTTATTATTACTTACATTCGTCTCAATATATTGACCCACATTTATTCTTTTACTTCTTGCAAGTATTTTATTACTCACAAATACTTTAAAATAATCCTCCATTTTCATACCATTTATTTTTTTAAAACCCAAAATCAAAAAAGGTATAACAAAAATGCCACCTATAAATGCGGCTACTACTATTCTTTTATATCCTAAAACCACTCTTATATAATATAAAATAGAAAGTGCAAGTAATAATCCTAAAAATAAACATATGCACTCTCTTAAATCCATGTTTCCTATTATTGTTTCTTTATTTTTCCTTAAATCTGATGGAATATTTACCATTATTTTACCCCAAATGTTCTCTTTGCTATACTTCTACTACCTATTAACATAAGTAGTTTTGCAGATTGAACTGCTACAAATATAATAGCAAGTGATAAATAATTTCCTGTACCATTCATTACATCTGTAAGTATTGTTTTAAGATAAGGATTGCATATTAGATTAAAAAAGTATAGGACAAGCACTATAACTGTTTGCTGAAAACAAAGAGCTATTATATTCTTTGTAAAATTTATTAGTCGACTATTTTTTAAATTATAAACTATATCTGATATTGATAGAACATATGTAGATACATAAGTTAGAATCCTTATGGCGTTTTCCATTACAATTACTACTATTCCAAGTTTGCTAACAAAAGCAACAACCCATGGTACAAAATATAAATTCCTAAGTGCTGCTTCCTTGCTTCTTGCTATTGTTTCATCTATAAGAGCCGTTCCATTAAATATTTTCTCAGCATCAAGTATTTTATAAGCTATAGTATTTGCATCAAAACCTACTGCAGATAAATCAACTATATTTGTATTCCTATCTGTTATATCTACTGCAAAATATAACACAAATCTAAATAGTGCTAACATAAAATATATAATTGACCTCATCCAATATATAAGTATTAATGCTGTTATAAATGACACATATTTTCTCAACATCCTCTGTGTGAATAAACCTTGTTCTTTTAATATATTATTCTCTTCATAATTTCTTATGATAAAATTAGTCATTAAAAATATTAAAGCAACACCTACAAAAAATGAATACAAATCACTATGAGTAAATTCAGAAAATCCTACTACAACTCTATTTGAAAATACAAATAATAACTCTGATGGATTAGCAAAACTAAGTGCTGACTCTCCACCAGATACACTAAAAATCTCTGCTATCATATCTCGAAAAATTCTAAAATTACTCTCAAGTTGTTCTATTTGTTCATTTGTCATTAGATACTAAATAAATCCTTTGCCCAAGAAAGCACTACAAATACAAGAACTGCACCTATAAGACAAAGAACTCCTGCTATTATATGTTGAACAAAATTTGATTTTGATTCTCCATATCCACCTTTATTCACAGAATCTCTATATGCTAAAAATCCCCTATAAAACTCTATTCCACCCATTATTACTGCAAATGCTCCAAGAGCTCCAAAAAATAAATCAAGTCCATCGGATACTATACTTCTTACTTCTGTAAGTGTTGGTGCATCTGCATCGCTTGATGCAAATGTAAACATATTGACAAATAATACATTAAATAAAACACTTAAAAC
This sequence comes from uncultured Lachnospiraceae bacterium, assembly GCA_946406305.1. Classification (GTDB taxonomy): domain Bacteria; phylum Bacillota; class Clostridia; order Lachnospirales; family Lachnospiraceae; genus UBA3633. The sequence continues at coordinate 2,271 of CAMJKC010000074.1, read as the reverse complement.
AAAAATCTTATTTCTAATTCTTCCCATTTTTATCCTCCTAATTTTCACATCCTGGTCCATTTTCTATTTCCCAAAAGTTTTTTAGACTCTTTAAATATTCATCAAATGCAGGTCCTGTTCTTTTATCTATTGCTTTTTGCTCTTTATCATAATCTCTATAAAAATCAAATAAAACAACCTCTTTATATAAATTTACATCATTAAAGTCTTCGTATTCAAGATAATCACTTTGACTATCTTCTTCTAATGCCTTCAATTCCAAAAGTATCTCTTCATCACTTTTGTAAATCCCAAGTTCTTTTAAGTATTTTATATATTCTTCATTTTCTCTAGCAACTTCCAACTCTTCTTTATATTTTTGTTTATTAAATCCAAATCTCAAATCTTTGAAATAACATGTAACTGGTTTCTCATTATCATATGATTCAATTTGAAATCTAAGTCTCTTAACCGTTCTAAAAAATGTAAAACTAAAATCAAATGGTTCACTTCCGTTAAATGCTTCCGTCTCATATAAAGGCTCTAACATATATTCATATCCTTTATACAACTCATATAAATCAGCATCATATACTAAAAATGTTAAATTTGTATCTTCTTCATCTTTAATTTGTTGTGTAGCTATTTCCCCTATAATTTTATTAAAGTTATTGTTTGGATTATTAAATATTACATATCCACCATCATTTCTAAGTGATGATACTGATTTCCATTTACTGCCATCATATATAGTACCATTTGTGGTCTTTTTAAATCTTAATGATGAGTAAATATAATCAAGGACATTTCTATTCATCTTATTGTCATAAATATCATCATTATTTTTAAGTGTGACTCCTTCTGTTATTATAGTTTTCTGAGATGTGAATCCTTTATTAACTATTACTAAGTTTGTATTTGATAGTGTAGCAATACTTTCTATTTTGAAAATTACAGGTTCTAAATCATCATTAACTTCTCTTCCATATTTGTCTACTATTCTATAATCAGGTGCTACGGTATCATAGATTAATTTTCCTTTATCATCAAAATAATAATTATACCCATAGTCTCTACCATCTTCTGATATTAACACCCAAGTGTTTTTACCATAATAGCTTTCATTATAAATGTTTTGAATTTTATTTCTATAATTTTCTATTTCCTTATCATCAATTTTTTGACCTTCTTTAATTCTGCTATCAATTAAATTGTTTCCTTTTTTATTTTTTATAATATCTATAAATTTAAAAATTGATTTGTCTTCTTCTATATTTTTTATTTCTTTCTTCTTTTCTTCTATTTGCTTTTTATCTCTAATTTTTTCTTTAAATTCTCTACTACTTAAATCTTTTAAATATTTATCAAGATTTGAACTGGTTGCTACTCTTATATATTTTTTGTCGTTAAACAAATGCCCAACTACATCTATTTTTATAATAACAAATATAAAAAGACCTATAAAAAACATTGCTACTAATAAAACTACAAGACGGACATATATTAATTTCTTACTATTATTCATCTTTTTCTCTTATTTTCTTAAGTCGACCATTTCTTATATAAACTTTTCTATATTTATTTTTTCCATCAATTCTAACTTTTAATTCTAAAACTTTCCCATCCAACTCTTCTATTTCTTCAATTTGTGGCTCATTCTCTACAAATTCATCAAGTGTCTCATATAACTTACCATCTATATTTACTTCAAGTTTTATATCCTCATCATTTTCAATATCTACTACATGATTTCCTTCTGCTACTTCAAAATAAATATAATTAAAATTTTTTATATTAATTTTTATAGATGAATTATTACCCCTTAACTCTATTACATCTTCCCATATATCATTTCCAAATATAATTACTTTCTCAACATCAGTTTTTACATTATTCTTTGCTGTAATATAATTTTTTATATTTTTGCCAGCAATTATTTGATTATTTAACTTAAAACTTTCATCAGAAGTAATTGTACTTATTGCTCCTTTCCCACCATTTGAATATATAATATTTGGCACTGTTGCTTCATCAGTATCTATTGGTATTTCTACTTCATCTTTAAGTTTTTTAGTAAGTATCATATTACCATTTATCCCATCCGTAACAAATGGTAGGTTATCAAGAACTTTTCTGTCTGTCCTATTTATTACATTACCATCTACATCTTCAACTGCAACTTCTGGTGTGCCATCACCTTTCATTACAATACCAGATGCTAATTTCTTCATTACAAAGCCATTCTCTATTAGTTGCCCTTTATCATTAGTAACTTTTCCATATCTATCTTTA
>CAMJKC010000073.1 GCA_946406305.1 uncultured Lachnospiraceae bacterium | reverse complement strand
ATTTAAAATCTTCATCTATCTCTTTGTTTATATTTTCAAAATCACTATAAGTTATTATTGCTTCCCCTCTTATAATTATGTGTTTGTTATATTTTATTTTTATAGGGACATTCAAAAAATTTTTTACATTATCAGTAACAAGTTCTCCTATCTCACCATTGCCACGAGTTACCCCTTTTGTCAATACACCATTTTCATAAGTCAAAACAATAGTGAGACCATCCAATTTATAAGATAATATACCTTCTTTATCTCCGAGCCAACTTTCTAAATCTTCAACACTTTTTGTTTTATCAAGTGACAACATAGGACTTTCATGTCTTACTTGCACCAACTCTTTGCTTATGTTATATCCAACTCTATTTGTTGGAGAATTTGAATAGTGTATCCCTGTCTCTTCTTCAAGTTTTTTAAGCTCGTCATAATACTTATCATATTCAAGATTTGAAATTATCTCTCTATCTTCATTATAATATGCATCAGATGCTTTATTTAATAAATCTATTAAATATAATATTCTATTTTTATTTTCATCACTTGTCAAATGCCTATATCCTCTCTTTCTATGTATCTATATTCTCCAACTTTTAAATCTTCTATTTTTAAATTTATTATTCTAACTCTTTTAAGATAAGTTACTCTAAAACCTAATTCCTTACACATCCTTCTTACTTGTCTATTTAATCCTTGTGTTATAGTTATATAAAATGATTTATCTCCACTTTTTTTTATTTTACACCTTTTTGTCCTAACATTTAATTCTGTCAAGTAAACACCTTTTTCCATTTTTTCTATAAAATTGTCATCAATGTTTTTATCTACCCTCACTTCATATTCTTTCTCGTAATCATTTTTTGTATTTGTTATATCTCTTGCCAAATCTCCATCATTCGTCAAAATTATGAGCCCTTCAGTATCTTTATCAAGTCTCCCCACAGTAAAAATTCTTTTATCTATATTAAACTTTTTTATTAAATCTGCAATTTTCAGATTTTTTTCTACTTTACTCTCTGTGCAGATAACGCCTTTAGGTTTATTATATGCTAAAATTATTTTCTCATCATCTTTTTTAATGACCTCACCATTGACTTCTATAATATCATCTTTACTCACAAGTTGTCCAAGTTTTGCAATCTCTCCATTTACTGTAATCTTTTTTGATTTTATAAGCTCATCTGCTTTTCTTCTTGAACAATAACCTATTTCGCTCATTTTTTTATTTAATCTAACCATTTTATCTCCTACACAAATATACAAGCATCTCCAAAGCTGAAAAATCTATAATTATTTTTTTTAGCAACCTCATATGCATTTAATACATTTTCCCTTCCTGCAAAGGCAGACACGAGCATTATAAGTGTGGAGCAAGGAAGATGAAAATTTGTAATAAGTTTATTTACTATTTTAAATTTATACCCAGGATAAATAAATATATCTGTATCCATTTCTTTATTTTTTACTTGATACAAATTGATGCTGTCATCAAAATATGCTAAGCTTTCAACACTTCTAAGACTTGTAGTCCCTACACATATTATATTTTTTTTGTTTTTTATTGCATCATTTATTAAATCGCTATCTTCTTTCTTTAAAATTATATGTTCCTTGTGCATCTCATGCTCTTCTATAATATCTACTTTTACAGGTCTAAATGTTCCAAGAGAAACATGTAAAGTAACATTTGCAATTTTTATTTTTTTCTCTTTAATCTTTTCTAATAATTCTTTTGTAAAATGAAGCCCAGCAGTAGGTGCAGCAACAGAACCATCATATTTTGCATATACTGTCTGATATTTATTTTTATCTGTAAGCTTTTCTTTTATGTATGGAGGTAATGGCATTTCTCCAAGTTTATCTAAAATCTCTTCAAATATTCCTTCATATTTAAACTCAACAACTCTGTTTCCATCTTCTATAATATCAACAATTTTACAACTAAGTTCTCCATTTCCAAATACTACTTCTACCCCTACTTTTAATTTCTTCCCTGGTTTAACTAAACATTCCCATTTTTTTTCATCTATCCTTCTTACTAAAAAAACTTCTACACTTGAATTTTTATTTATAATATTTCCTATGAGCCTCGCTGGTATAACTTTTGTATTGTTTAGAACTAAAACATCACCTTCGTCCATATAGTTTATTACATCATAAAATTTTTTGTGTTCTATATTCCCATTAGTTTTATCTATGACCATAAGCTTTGATTCATCTCTTTTGTCTAATGGACTTTGGGCTATATATTCTTTTGGTAAATCATAATTAAAATCTGACAATTTCATAGTTATTCTCTTGTAGCAAATACTGCTGTAGCTATACTTACTGTTGCTATATCAACATTTGTGATTTTTGGCTTTGGTAATTCATAACTCTCATCTACATCAATATTGTTAAGTTTATTTTCTATATTGTTTTCATATATATCTTTAAGAAACATATCATCTATATTATCATTTAAACTTTTATCATATTCTCTATATGAATTATATACTAATTTTAACTCATCATTCCCTGTTAAAGCTCTCTCAAGTTCTTCTCTAACTTTTTCATATAACATTTTTACATCCATCAACTCTAATACACTACTTATATATTTTGATGTTCCTATATCATAATCATCTAAAAAATATATTTCATCACCTTCAACAACATAAGCAATCAAAATTGATGGTATAATTCCATTTGAAAAACCAAAAGATATATCATAAGTTATTATAACCACTTTTTCATTTTCTCTTCTTCCAATAACATACCATACATTTATATTGTCATAAGATTTAATATATTTATTCTCATTTTTTATATTAACTAATATTTCTCTCTCTTTTTTGTTGGTCCTGTCAAAAGTTATCTGTTTGTTAAATGCTTTAAATATTTCTTCATAATTCAAATTCATTCTATCATTGAAATATTTTTTTATGAAGCTATTTAATCTCTCATCTTCTGATCTAACAAGCATATCGCTATGGCTCACTACATCTTTAACATTTTCATCTCCTCTATTAAAATTACCATAAATATTTACTAAAATAGTAGCAATGATAATCAATATAACTATCATTGCTACAGATAAAAACTTCTTGTAATTATTTTTTACTCTGTCAATTATTTTATATTCTTGCTCCATCATGTCCATAATAATATCCATTATACCATGCATCTTGTATCATAACACCATCAGCTGAAAATGCATATATTGCACCATCTATGGCTAAAATTGAATTATAATACATAACTCCATAGCTAGAACCTCTATTAGGATTCAAATAATACCACTTGCCATCTTTTTTCTGCCAACCAAGTAACATTTCTCCCTCACTACCTAACAAGTATCTATTACCTGTAGCAACATCAGTATACCAACTATTGACTATAACATGCCCTGTATTATCAAATCTATAAAAAACTCCACCTATCTCTGCCCAAGTGTTTATTAAATAAACTCCATTACCTTGATAAAAATATCTACCACCACTATCTACATGCCAACCTATCTCTGTTGCTCCATATGAAGATACATTCGTTGTCGTTCTACCTGGCCCGTCTGCTCCAGTTATTGTATTTGCCGGTATTGCTGCTGCACCACTCCCTACACTTCTTTGAGCATTTACATTACTACTTGACACATTACCTGTTGTGTTGAGCACAGAATTACTTGTAATTCCAGTCCCTGTATTTGAATTTCCTGTAGGATTTAAAACACTATTTGAAACATAACTCGTTGTGTTTTGATTTTGATTCACAGCACCAGGTCCAACAGCATTTACACTACTACTTGTATTTGCATTATTTATTACTCCTGGCCCTTGACTTTGATTATATAAAGGTCCTGCTACATTATTATTTTGATTTCCTACTGTTGCTGTAATACTTGGACCTGCAACCTGATTATTGTTTACTGTATTATTAACTACACCAGGTCCCGCACTTGAACTTGAATTATATGCATAACTATTATTATTGCTATATAAATTTACTGTTATATCTTCTTCTGTTACAGGAACATCTTCTGTTGATTCTGTCCACTCCGAATAATTACCTGACAAATTTAATGCTCTAACCCTTACTCTGTAATAACCTACTGAACCAAATGTCACATCATAACTTCTTTCACTTCCATCGGCAGTTTTATTTGAACCATGCGTATTGTATTTATATACTATGCTCCCATTTTCATTTACATCTGCCCTTTTCAATAATCTAATTTGAAAACTCTTATATAAAAAATCATCATCAGCACTCCAAGTTACAACACCATCTCTATTTAAAGTTACATTCGTTGGAGCAGGAATAGTATTATCTTCTATCCCCGCTGCAAAAATAACATTCATTGTCAACATAATTAACGTCAATAAACTTAGTATAGAAATCAATATTCTTCTCATGAATTCCTCCTTAACTATATTGTGATGCAAGTAACAATGCATTAAATGCATTTAACCTTCCGTTTGACACACATAACCCTACGAGTTTTCCATCTATTACCGCTGAATTATTTATAATTTTTTTTACATCAAAAGCAGATTTATTAAATGCACTCATAACCATACTTGCCACTGCTGTCACATAAGGACTTGACATACTTGTTCCCGTCATAAATCCATAAGTATTATTTGGTCCTAAACTAAGTATAAATGTCCCTGGTGCAAATATATCTACCGATTTACCATAATTGCTTGAAATATATCTACTTCCATCTAAAGACAAATTCCCAACAGTTATTATATTTGGATAGTTATATGCTGCTGGGTATATAGGTAACTCATCAAGTTCATATCCAATAAAATTCTCTCCATTTCCTGCTGCAACAACAAATAACATATCGTGATAAGTTCTTATAACTCTATCAAGTTCATCATCTATTGTCATACTTCCAAGACTTATATTACATATTTTTGCACCATTTAAATGTGCATATTTTATTGCTTCTGCTATATACTTTACATTACCTATGTGGCTTTCACCTAATATCTTGATTGGCATAATTTTTATATTATGTTCGTCAGTATAGGCTATGCCCTTTATGCCAACATTATTATGAGCTGCCACTATGCTACCTGCTACATGAGTGCCATGCACATCAGTTATGCTCGCATTTAATACATTTGAATCATGGTTAAAAAAATTATAACCATGGACATCATCTATATAACCATTACCATCATTATCTATTCCATCTCCGGGTATTTCTCCTCTATTTGTCCATATACTACCACTTAATTCTGTATGATTTATATCTATTCCACCATCAATTATCGCAACTATAACTTCTGACTTATTTTGAATATTTGAATACAAACTATATGCATCCTCAAAACCCATATCAACATTTTGAACTCCTTCAATAAATGCTAAGCTGTCTTGATAAAAATCATTTACATTTTGCTTGTATGCTGGAAATGACAAATTTGCAATATTCCAATCAAACTTCATAAAGTTATAATTACTTAGTGCCAGGTTTTTGTTTAAGTGCCCATTTCCTGAATTTTTAAGCCCCCACTGATACATATACAGAGAATCACTATTTGAAGAAAACCCAACTAAAAAGAACACTAATAAAAACGATATTAACAATCCTATTCTGTTCTTTTTAATCTTCTTCATCAGCATCACGGCCCATAGATTGTTGTGATACAAAATATCCAACATTTCCTACTACTATGGCTACGACTATACATATTAAAACTATGATTCCAAACATGAACCAAAACAAAAAATCATCCATTTTTAATGACCTCCAACTATGATATTATACAAAAAATATGTTTTTTTTTCAATATTTTATTAAATTATACATTTTAATCACAATTTACCTATTTTCATAGATTTACAATATAATTTTTCATAAAACTCTTGAAATTTTATATAAATTATGATAACATAACTTGTCATATGTAAGATAGGAGGATTAAAGATGGCTAAATGTTGTGTATGTGAAAAAAGTGTTCATTTTGGTAATCAAGTGAGCCATTCTCACCGTAGATCAAATAAAATTTTTAAATCAAATTTAAAGCATGTTACTATAAAAACTGAGCATGGCAATAAGAAAGAATATGTGTGCACTAGATGCTTAAAATCTGGGGCTGTTGAAAGAGCATAATTTATATTAAAATAAATATTAAATAATATTTGTTTTTTTGTAGGCTGTATATTGCAGTCTATTTTTTTTACAATTTTATTTTAAATATGGTATAATATATAAAAATCGCAAAAATATAAAGGAGGTATTATGAAATTTAGTTTTAAAAAGTTTTTAAGTATTTCTTTAACTTTTATTTGTGCAGTTTATATGCTAATGGCTTGTAATAATTCTGCCACTGTATCTTCTACTGAAACAACTAAAAGTACTGATGAAACTCAAGTGTCTAATTTTGTCCAAAATGATAAAGACATAGTAGTTTTATTTACAAATGATGTTCACTGTGGTGTTGATGACAACATAGGTTATGCAGGACTCGCAGAGTATAAAAAGCGACTACTTGCAGAAGGTGACAAATATGTAGCACTTGTAGATGCTGGTGACTTCTCTCAAGGTGCACCTATAGGAACATTGTCTAAAGGAAAATACTTAATTGAAATAATGAAAGAAGTTGGATATGACATGGTCACTGCAGGCAACCACGAATTTGATTACAATATGGAAAATTTTTTATCTAACTGTTATGATTTAAACAACATAATTTTCTGTGCTAACTTTATTGATTTAAGAAATAATGAACCAGTTTTAAATCCTTATAAAATTATGAATTTTGGAAATAAAAAAGTTGCTTTGGTTGGTGTTACCACTCCAGAGTCATTTACAAAGTCAACTCCAGCATATTTCCAAGATGCAGATGGCAATTACATATATACTTTATCTGAAGATAGCACAGGAGAAAAATTATATCAAACTGTTCAAAATGCAGTTGATGATGCAAGAGCGGAAGGTGCTGACTATGTAATACTTGTAGGTCATCTTGGCATAGATGGAACGACAGACAGATGGAAATCTACAGAAGTAATAAAGAATACAAATGGTATTGACTTTTTAATTGATGGTCACTCACATGAGGTTATAAATGGTTTAAATGCAGTAAACAAAGACGGAAAACCTGTAACTATAGCACAAACTGGAACAAAACTAAAACACATAGGTCAACTTACTATCACTAAAGATGGAAACTTTTTAGTTGATATGATAGACAATGTTCCAGTAACAGATGGAAGTCCTACAACTGATGAAGATGGAAAATTATTAAATGCAAAAGATGCTGAGATAGATAGTTTCATCAAAGACATACAAGCAAAATATTCTGAATCTCTAAGTCAAGTTATAGTAAAAGATAATAAAGTAGATTTAATAATAAATGACCCTGAAACAGATGAAAGAATAGTTCGTAAACAAGAGACAAATTTAGGTGACCTTATTGCAGATGCTTATAGATATGTTTTAGATGCTGATATAGGCTTTATGAATGGCGGTGGTATAAGAAAAGGTCTACCAAAAGGGAAAGATATAACTTATGGTGATTGTCTAACAGTAGAACCTTTTAACAATATGGCTACTATGATTTCTTGCAAAGGCTCTGTTATAAGAGATGCCCTTGAGCACGGTTCAAGTAAACTTCCAGAGGAAAGTGGTGGTTTCTTACATGTATCAGGATTAACTTATACTATAGATACTACAATACCATCAAGTGTAGTGTGCGATGAAAAACAAAATTTCATATCTGTAAATGGTGAATATAGAGTTCGTGATATAAAAGTTAATGGAGAAGATTTAGATCTTGATAAAGAGTACACTTTAGCTTGCCACGATTACAAACTTTTAAACGGTGGTGATGGATATACAATGTTTAAAGGTTCAGAAGTTTTAAAAAGTAGAATTTTACCTGATGTAGATGTCTTAGTTGATTATTTAAAAGCAGAAGGAACAGAAAAATATTCAAACATCTATGGAGAAGGAAGAATAACTATCATAAAATAAATTTTAATTAAAGAAATAAAAAAGCGAATGTGAAAATGTAACATTCGCTTTTTTTATTTAAAATTTTAAATTTTTATATTTATTATTTTTTATTAATACTTAAAGCCTCCGAGTGGACTTGAACCGCCGACCTACTGATTACTAATCAAAGTTAAA
>CAMJKC010000072.1 GCA_946406305.1 uncultured Lachnospiraceae bacterium | reverse complement strand
CTGATATCGAAGCTCATCACAACATCAAAGGTCATTTCCTTTGCTTCTGTATCCACATAGAAACCATGAAGCTGAATGACCCAGTCGTGGGCCATGACACGTTCACGGACATCCTTTTGAATATCAGCCGCTTCATTGCTGCCTGTGTTATAGGAATACAGTCCGACCCCCGCGAGGACAACGCCGGTTTCTTTGTAGATTTTTCTTTCCAGCTTTCTTGTCAGCTTATCAAATTCTCTTGTCGTCATTATGTCCGGCACTTCAAGATGAACGGAAGCATAGTCCTTATCAGGACCGTAATTGTACATGATCAGATCGTAGGCGCCTCTGACCTCCGGCTCATCGGAAAGCAGTTTTTTAATCTTGTCCGTTTTCTCTTTATCTGCTCTGATCCCAAGGATTTCATTCAGTGTTTCCATCATCATCTCGATTCCTGCCTTGATGATGAAGCTGGCTATTACAACGCCTACATATGCTTCGAGTAAAAGGCCGCTCACCATGAAAATGATCGCAGAAACCAGGACGGAACCTGAAAGAATGGCATCAAACATTGCATCGGAACCAGAGGCAACCAGAGAACCCGAATTGACCTGTTCGCCTTTCGCCTTCACATATCTTCCGAGTATGATTTTGACGATGACGGCTACCGCAATGATAACGAGGGAAATGATGCTGTAGTCCGGCTTTTCAGGATAGATGATCTTCTTGACCGATTCCACGGCAGCCGTGATGCCTGCATAGAGAACGATGCCCGAAACGATCATCGCGCTGAGGTACTCGATCCTGCCGTATCCGAGCGGATGCTTCTTATCAGGAAGTTTCCCAGCAAGTTTCGTCCCAACGATCGTAATGATAGAGGACAGGGCATCCGACAGATTATTAACGGCATCCAAAGTGACGGCGATAGAGTTGGATATAATGCCGATCACCGCCTTGAAAGCCGCCAGTAACATGTTTGTCAGTATTCCAATGATACTGGTCCGAATAATGACCTTGTCACGATTTTGTTCTGAAGTGACAGGCGTTGTCTTTTTCTCCATGTTCAATCTCCTTTTCAAATCTCGATTTATCAATTCGCACCCCCTGCCTGTGAAATGCCCCCCCCTATATTCTTTTATGTTTTTAAATTTTTTAAACTTTCTTAAAATTATCTATATAACTACATATTACATTTGCAACTCCCTCAATACCTATATTTGCATTTACTGAAATATCATATTGCTCTGAATCCCCCCATTCATGCCCTGATACACTTTTATAGTATGAAGCTCTTGCATTATCTGACCTTTTTACAAACATCTCTGCTTTTTCTTTTTCATCATGATACATTTCCATTACCTTATTCACTTTATAGTCAAATGGTGCATGGATAAATACTTTTACTAAATTTTTTCTCTCTTTTAATACATAGTCACATGCTCTCCCTACCAATACACAAGAACCACTGTCTGCAATTTTATTTATAGCTTTCGCTTGTGCAGTCATTGCATATTGAACAGCTGAAGCACTATAGTAACCACCGTATGAAGTATTTTCGTTTGTATTGATATCTTTTATGTAACTATGAGACATACCACTATCAATACTTGCAATCTCCATAATCTCTGTGCAATAAAATGGCACATTGAGCCTTTTCGCAACTTCTTCTCCAATTCTCTTACCTGCTGTTCCATGCTCTCGAGATATTGCAATTATAACACCTTCTTTTGATGGCTTTATGATATTTGAAATCATCTTTTCTCTCTCGTCTTCAGAAATAGATACAGATTTTTCTTTTAACTCTTCTTCGCCTTTTGCTACGAAAGATTTTATTACTCCTATCATAACAAATAAAGTTATTACTGCTGTTATTACATCAGTTATAGGTGCAGCGTAAAATATACCATCTATACCAATTCCCCTTGCAAGTACTATTGACAAAGCAATCAACAATATATCTCTAAATACTGCAAGTGGTGCTGCAATTTTTGCTGCTCCTATAGATTGAAGAAAAATTGCGCATACCTTAACTAAACAAGCAGGCACTAAAAATAATAAATATATCCTTAGGCACTGTGTCGCAAATCTAATATAATTTTCATTGTCTGAACCAAATAACTCTACAAAGAATGTTGGGAAAATTTGAAATGCTGCCCAACATATTCCACAACTTATAACTGTCCATAAAAGCATAGTCTTTAAAAGTTTCTCAACTCTGTCAAATTTTTTTGCACCAAAATTATATCCAACTATAGGCTGTCCACCTGCTGCAATTCCTATTGCAACACATAAAACTATTTGGAATAATTTCATAATAACAACAAATGCTGCAAGTGCTACATCTGAACCATATACAGACATCGCACCATAATTTACTAATAAAATATTATTTACTACTGTTACAACAACTACAGCAAGTTGTGTGAGCAAACTTGAAAAACCAAGTGCTACTATTCTTCTTAGGACATTAAATTTTGGAATAAAACTAACTCTCGTTAATTTAAAGTTCTTAGGCTTAACAAAATAAAAAGCATAAATTAAGAAACTTAAAAATTGTCCTATTATAGTTGCATATGCAGCTCCTGCAATCCCGAGGTCTAATACAAATATTGCGACAGGGTCTCCTATAATATTAAATACTGCACCTACCAACATTCCGACCATCGCATAATTTGGACTACCATCTGCTCTTATTATACCAGACATAGTTGTTTGCACTATATAAAGTGGCATCATCAAAAATATGACAAAGCCATAAGTTCTTGTCATTGCGAGATTTGCATCTGTTGCACCAACAAGAAATAGTAATTCATCTCCAGAAAGATAATAAATAGTTGTAAAAACTATTCCAACCAAAAGTGATACAGTAATACTTGTCCCTACTGCTTTATCAACATTTCTCCCTTCGCCTCTTCCTAATGCCATACTTATAGTTGAAGCAACACCATCTCCTAAAAATACTCCAAAGCCGAGTCCAATCATCACCAATGGAAATATAATTCCAGTAGCAGCATTTCCAAGATATCCTATACCTTGTCCCACAAATATTTGGTCAACAATATTATATAAACTTTGAATTATCAATCCAAAAATACTTGGCAATGCAAATTTTAAAAGTAATTTACTTATTTTTTCTGTTCCCAAATATGCACTTTCATTCATCCTGTTTTCTCCTTTCTCTTATATTTAATTAAAAAAAGACATAAAACAATAAAAATCATTAAATGTCTTTTTTATTTCTAAATTATATATTAAAACAAGTACAATTTATATGATTTATAATAAATTTTTTTATTTTGCAAAACTTAAAAACAATGGAGCAAATACAAGTGATACTATAGTCATAAGTTTTATCAAAATATTTATAGAAGGTCCAGATGTATCTTTAAATGGATCACCTACTGTATCGCCTACTACTGCAGCTTTATGTGTGTCTGAACCTTTTCCACCAAAGGCTCCTTTTTCTATATATTTTTTTGCATTATCCCATGCGCCTCCAGCATTACTCATAAATATTGCCATACATACACCAGATACAAGGCTTCCTGCAAGTATTCCACCTAAAGCAGTTGTCCCTAAAAATGGAGTGCAACCTACTACTATTGGAACAACGACAGCAATTAAACCAGGAATTACCATTTCTCTAAGAGAAGCATGAGTAGATATCTCTACACATTTTTTGTAATCGGCTTTTGCATTACCTTCTTTTAAGCCTGGAATCTCTTTCATTTGACGAACTACTTCCTCTACCATATCTCCTGCTGCTTTACTTACTGATTCCATAGTAAATGCAGAAAATAAAAATGGAAGCATTGCACCTATTAAAAGTCCTACTACAGTTGTTGGTGACAAAATATTTATACCTTTATCAAATAAGTTTACGGCATTTGCATAAGAAACAAAGAGTGCAAGTGCTGTTAAAGCAGCACTTCCTATAGCAAATCCTTTTCCCATAGCTGCTGTTGTATTTCCTACTGAATCAAGTGTATCTGTCACTTCTCTTACTTTCTCATCAAGCCCTGACATCTCTGCTATACCACCAGCATTATCAGCTATTGGACCATATGCATCAACTGCTACTGTGATACCTGTAGTTGAAAGCATTCCCACTGCTGCAAGTGCTATACCAAATAGACCACCATTCATACCACCTACTTCTGCACCAAAATTATATGCTAAAAGAGTAGCTATACATATAAGAACCACTGTGCTCCAAGTTGACTTCATACCTACTGCAAGTCCTGAAATTATAGTTGTTGCTGCACCACCTTTATTTGATTGTTCAGCTATGTGTTTAACTGATTTATAATCAGCTGAAGTATAAACCTCTGTTATTTTACCTATTATAACACCAACTAATAAACCTGCTATTATAGAAAAACCATATTTCACATTTCCAAGTATTGTATTTGAAAAGAATATTGCACATACCACAACTATAGCTGAAGCTACATATGTTCCAGTATTTAATGCCTTCTGTGGATTTTTATTTCCTCTTACAAATTGAGCTCCGATTATAGCCGCTACTATTCCACTCGCTGCCAAGATAAATGTGAACAACACACCTCTTTCTCCTATCATTGGAGATGCTACAGCTAAAGTTATAGCAGAAATTATAGCACCTACATAAGATTCAAACAAATCTGCTCCCATTCCTGCTACATCGCCTACATTATCACCTACATTATCTGCAATAACGGCTGGGTTTCTTGGGTCATCTTCTGGTAAATCTTCAATTGTTTTTCCTGCTATATCTGCACCTACATCTGCTGCCTTTGTATATATACCACCGCCTACACGAGCAAATAATGCTATTGTAGATGCACCTAGACTATAACCAGTTAATATCTCTACATTATCAGTTAAGAAATATATAAGAGAACAACCTAAAAGTCCAAAGCCTACTACACACATTCCCATTACAGAACCACCACGGAATGCAATAAGTAAAGCTTTATTCATACCTCCTACTTCTGCACCATAAGCAGTTCTAACATTTGCTTTTGTAGCTATATTCATACCAAAATATCCAGCAAGTATAGAAAATGCAGCACCTAATAAAAAGCACAATGCAGATTGTATCCCTGGTGCTGAATCTGTATGTGTACATATTGCTATAGCAACAAATAATATAACTATAACAACTGCTAAAATCTTATATTCTGCAAATAAAAAAGCTTTAGCACCTTCTTTAATACTCGTAGCTATTTCTTTCATCTTTTCATTTCCTTCAGATTCTTTTGAAACTAAATTAGTTAAGATGAAAGCAAAAACAAGAGCAATAATTGCTATTATCATAGTGATAAGCACCGGAGTTTTTATTTGCTCAAAACTCACACTACCACTTACATAATTAAAAATGTTCATAACTCCTCCAAAATTAATAAAATTTTCGCTCAAAATATTATAACACACAACTTTTACTATATCAAGTAAACAAAAATTTTTTTAATAAAAAAAAGGGATTATTAAATCCCTTAATTTTAAAATTTAAATATATGTTCTATTTTATGACTTTTTTGTTATCCTTACATTTAAATCAACATTGCCACTTATTCCATCAACCTTGCCTTTTGAAGTAAACTGCCAATATTCAAAATTATATGGAGTCTGTGGATATTCCATATAGTCTGCATACCACACTATATAATTATTCAAATGATCTGAATCATAATAATTATGTTCCCACACCATAGTAGAATATAACCCTGGAGTAAAGCCACAGGCTTTTACATAGTCTAAAAAGGCAGTTGCATTTTTATTCCATTGCTCCTTAGATAGATTTTCTACTCTTGATACAGCATTCCTTATATTTTCTGGGTCATAAAATAGCGGAAGGTCAAGCTCTATATCGCCTATTAATTCTACAGCAAGTTTTGCTTCAGCAATTGCTTCTTCTGCATTTATGCTTTGAGAAAAAACATAAGCACCAACTTTCAAACCTGCAGCTTTTGCATTTTTCAAATTCTCTACACCTTTTTCATCAGTATATAAAGTTCCATTTCTACCATACCCTCTATATGCAATTCTCACTATCGCAAAATCAAACCCTGCCTTTTTTACCTTCTCCCAATCTATATTGCCATTGTGTTTTGATACATCAACTCCATAACTCATATTGCAGTCATCTGGTGCATATTTAAGACGGACACTTCCTTGATTCCATACATAATCATTTTTATTTACTGTTTCATCTATATTCATATCGTGCTCGTTGCCATATGCATCTAAATATCTAAAATTAGTACTTTTATCTATTTGAGGCATATATGTATAATATTTTGTTGAATGCTCCTTACCAAGCCTCTTTAAGACATTTTTGTCTTCTACTATAGTCGTCCTCTCTTCGTATCCCACATCAGTTATTGAAAAATCAATATCTATAGGTGAATTTCCAACATTATCTGGTTCTACATATTTCTTTGTTTCTACCACTTTATTTTCATTTTTCTTTCCACACGAAAATAAAATACATACAGCAATAAGTAAAAGTATGATATTTATTCTTCTATTTTTCACCATAATACTAATCCTTTCAAATTTTTGCATTATTTATTATTTTATGAACTGTTGTAAATTCTTTGCTCTATATTTTAATTTTCTAAGTGCCTTATCTTCTATTTGTCTAATTCTCTCACGGGTTACATTTAACTCTTTTCCTACTTCCTCAAGTGTTCTACTTCTTCCATCTCCAACACCAAAACGAAGTATCAAAACTTTTTTCTCTCTTTCCTTTAAACCAGATAATAGGTCTCTCACTTGTTGTGCCATCATTATTTTTTCTGCATTTGCCTCTGGAGATATAACTGTTTGGTCAGCTATAAAATCTCCCACTCTTGAATCTTCATCTTCACCAACTGTTTTTTCTATAGACACTGGTTCTAAAGATATTTGTATTACTTCTTCAACTTTTTCTACAGTCATCTTCATCTCTTTTGCCAACTCTTCTATAGAAGGCTCTTTTCCATTTTTAGTAGTGAGTTTCTTTTTTGCTTTATTTAATCTGTTGATAGTTTCTACCATGTGAACAGGTATTCTTATTGTCTTGCTTTGGTCAGCAAGTGCCCTACTTACACCTTGTTTTATCCACCAAGTTACATAAGTTGACAACTTATACCCCATCTTGTAATCAAATTTTTCA
Organism: uncultured Lachnospiraceae bacterium; assembly: GCA_946406305.1. GTDB lineage: Bacteria > Bacillota > Clostridia > Lachnospirales > Lachnospiraceae > UBA3633. The sequence continues at coordinate 1,017 of CAMJKC010000072.1, read as the reverse complement.
ACCCCTCTTATGAGCCCTAAATTACCCTCTTGTATTAAATCGAGAAGCGAAAGCCCATGCCCTATATATTTTTTTGCTATTGAGACAACAAGCCTTAAATTACATTCAACTAATCTTTTAAACGCTACTTGGTCTCCTTGTTGTTTTCTCTTTGCCAACTCTCTCTCTTGCTCTGGTGTCAAAAGGCTATACTGTCCAATCTCTTTTAGATACATACGAACAGGGTCTCCAAGACTTATACCAAAAAATATATCATCATCTACATCTTTTTTATTATCTTCAATCCATTCTTCAAATTCTTTTGCTGCTTCTTCATCAAATTCATCATCTTTATTTCTTTCATATTCAAGTTTAGTTTCTTCATTATTGTCATTATTATACATGTCAATAATATTATCTACTAATTGCTTATTTTCAAAACTGCCGTCTTTGTTTAAAAATAATTCATCATCAATAATCTCTTCGTCATCAATCATTTTATTTTTTCTCTTATCAAATATGTCCAAATAATTTTTGCCAAGAGATATATCCTTACCTTTAAACTGTCTTCTTGTGCTTTTCTTTTCTGTATCTTTCTTTTTTGTTTTTTTATCTGCTAATAATGTTTTTTGTTTAGTCTTATCTATCTTTTTTACTTCTTTTTTAGAATTGCTGCTTTTTGAGGGAGTTTTTTTAGACTTGCTGTCGTCCTTCTTCTTCACCGCTACCTTTTTTTTAGTGTCTTTCACTTGAGTTTTTACTTTTTTTGCTGTACTCGTTTTAATTTTCTTTGATTTATCATCTGTTTTCGCCATTCTTTCCTCCTTCAATTTTTATTTTTTTATATTTTTCATTTTTATTTTGTTTTCTCTCTTTTGCAATTTTTTTAATTGCAGTTTTATCATCTAAACCTTGCTTTATATATTCTTCATATTGTTCTTCTATACTAATGTCAAAATTTTTACTTTCAACATTTTTATCTATAACTAATACAAATTCACCTTTTATGTCTCTATTTGAAAATTCATTAAAAATTTC
>CAMJKC010000071.1 GCA_946406305.1 uncultured Lachnospiraceae bacterium | reverse complement strand
ATTTGTTTAACAACAAAAAATACTTGTATTAAAATACAAGTATTTTTTTTGTGTGATGAATATATACTAAAACAATAAATATTTTTTATTTGTTACTCTTCTCTGATAAAAATTTTTTCATATCTATAACTCCAGATATTATTACTAAGACAATCAGTATTGCTGAAGGGAAACCTGCTACTACTGCTATATTTTGTATATTTTCATAACTCGCCTTAGAAAAAGTTATTGCAATAGGAAGTAATATGAGTAAAGTGGCCCAAAATTGTTTTATGAATTTACTTGGAGTTTTTTGTTTTGAAAAATCTTTATATGTGTAATAAGAGCAAGTGAGTGAAATCGAGTCAAAACTCGTTGCACAAAATATAATCATTGATAGAGAAACCATAAATAAAGCTATTTCTTTAAAAGGTAGTGAACTTATGGTCATACCTACAACTTCATACATATTTTGTGTTGATTCATATAAGGCAAGAATATCAAGTTGATTTGAAGTCTGTAGCCCTATGCCATAGTTTGGAATTATTAAAAAACTAACAAGTGTGCCAGGTATTGCAAATAAATATCCTTCAAGTATTACTTGTTTTATTGTGCGGCCTTTGCTTATGATACCTATAAAAAATGGAACAGTTATAGCCCAAGTCATCCAAAATGCATCATAAAATACATTATAATCTTGTGCAAAAGTGAGTTCTCTTGTAGGGTCAATGTAAGTAAATAGAGGTATTAAATTCTGAGCAAACACTCCTAACTGATTAAAACTACTCTCAATAATAAATTGTGTTTTGCCTCCAAAAAAGAATATATATATTAAAAGAGCAAAAAATACATATACACAAGCAGAAGATAATTTTTTAATACCTTTTATATCATTGTAGAGGGAGATGCTATAAATCGTGAATATCAAAAGGAGTATGACTATAGTAGTTGTATTTGTATCTGGGATATTAAAAAGTTTACTTATGCAGTTAGTTATAATAGGTGGAGAAAAACATAAAGAACAAGTGACTGCTGATATTATAACTACTACAGTGAATATATCTATAATTTTACCTAAAAGTCCATCAATGTGATTTTTAAATATTGGTCTTAGTGCTTCGCTGAATTTTTGTTTTGTCCTTTTTCTTGTATGCATCATAAATCCAAAACATACAGCAAGGACGAGATACAACCAGTAGTTTGACCAAAAGAAAAAAGAATGCGATTGAGCCATGCTATATTTATTGATGAATGGGTTCATAGGGTTATCAAAACTTTGTATAAAAGGTTCGTTGACATAAAATATCCATTCTGTAAAAGAATAAAAAATTATATCACCAGCAAGACCTGCACAGAACATCATAGCACCATATCCTAAAAAACTATATTTTGGTTTTTCATTTTTTCCGCCGAGCCTTATGTTTCCATATTTTGAAAAAGCTAAAAAGAATGAAAAAATAAAAACAAATAAATTGACTATAAGATAAAGTGATGACATCTTATCTCTAAAAAAAGGATTAATTTTTTCAAAGAACTGATTCGCTGAATTTGGATTAGTAAAAAAGAAATAAGACAAAAGAAGTATTATAAGAAAAGGAATTATGAGTATTGATAGTTGGATGTTTTTAATCTTTTGTATAAATTGTTTCATCGGTATTCTCCTATTATTTTAGTTATTTTTGAGTGTTCATTTTCAAGTATTTTTATATGAATTTTGAACATTTGTAAAAGATATTATCAATTTTTATCTGTTTTGTCAATAGTAAATTTTTATAATTATAAAAAAGTGCCAAAATATCAAGTATTTATTGACAAAATTTAAAGAAGTGCTATAATAGAAATGTTCAAAATATAGTAAATTTTAATGTTTTTTGAACAAAAGAATAATAAGACATTACATAGTAGTATAACAAAAGATGAATTAAATATAATCATAGTATATATGTGATGACCGTAGGGATGAGTAAAAGACCGTAGGGGTGAGCAAAAGACCGTAGGGGTGAGCAAAAGACCGTAGGGATGAGCAAAAGACCGTAGGGGTGAGCACTGCGAACCCACATTGACCTACACAATCGCAGAAACGGTTATAATATATTATCATCGTAGGGGCGAGCATTGCGAACCCAAAGTGACACAGCAAATTGAAAGAACAAAAAAACATTCCGTAAAACCATTCGTAGGGGCGAGCATTGCGAGCCCAACAACCGATAGATTAAATGTTATTATATTATAAATGGAGTAAAATATAACTTATGAAAAAAATATTAAATGGAAACGAAGCATTTGCTATGGGGGCTTTATCTGCAGGAGTGAACTTTTTTGCAGGATATCCAATAACACCTTCTACAGATGTTTATGAGTTTTTTATGAAAGAGCATGATAAGTATGGAGTAAAATTTATTAGTGCGACATCTGAAATTTCTGCAATAAATTTGTGCTTTGGAGCGAGTGTTGCAGGTGGGAGGGCTCTTACTGCCACATCAGGTTGCGGCTTTTCTCTTATGCAAGAAGCTATATCTTATATGGCTTCTGATTTTGTGCCTTGTGTAATATTAAATGTAATGAGAGAAGGGGCAGGGCTTGGAGATATAAACAGAAGTCAGGGAGATATTTTTCAAATGACAAAAGGTGGAGGAAATGGAGATTATCATTCTATAGTTTTAAGTTGTAGTAGTGTTAGGGACTGTATTGATATGCCAGAGATTGCATTTATGTTGGCAGAAAAATATAGAACCCCTGTCATAGTTACATATGATAGTGATATTGCACACATAAAAGAGAATGTGGAGATAAAAGAAATAAAAACACATAATATAGATTCAAACTTCGCATTGGTGGGGAGTAAAGATAACCCCAAGAGAATACAAAATATTTATTACCATGATAAAAATTATGATGAGACATTAAAAAATAAGTATGAGATGATAGAGAAAAATGAAATGAGATATAGGAGTTACAAAACAGATGATGCAGATATAGTATTTGTTGCCATATCTATATGTGAAAGAATATGTATGGAAGCAGTTAATGTGTTAAGAAGTATGGGGATAAAAGCTGGGATTATAACACCTATAACTCTTTATCCATTTCCAAAAGTCGCTTTTAATAATTTGAAAGAGGATACAAAAATAGTTGTCGTTGAATTAAATATATTAAAACAGTTGAGAATGGATGTTGAATATTTTACTAAATTCAAATATAAATACTACTCTATAAACCATATGTCAAAGTGTCCAACTGTAAAAGAAATTGTAGAGTATGTAAAGGAGATATAATTATGTATGATATGTTGTGTAAAGGCTGTGGACATAGAACGGCAATGTCTATTATAGATAGAATAATAAAAGAGTATGGTATAAAAGAAAAAACTATAGTTTTTCTTGATGTTGCCTGCTGTTCACTTTTGATGGATGACATAGAATATGATGATGTAATGTGTCCCCATGGCAGAGTGCTTGATGTAAGTAGAGGGTATAAAATGTTGAGAAAGGATAAAGTTGTCATTTCTTATATGGGTGACGGTGCGGCTTATGCTATAGGTATAGAAGAAATGATACACAGTGCAAGAGAGAACTTTGACATATTTGCCATAGTTATAAATAATGGTCTTTATTCTATGACAGGAGGGCAATTCGCTCCTACTTTTACTGGAATAGATAGGAAGAATATTGATAGTGATAAAAGTGAATTAAATTTTGATAAAGTTTTAAAAATAGAAAATTTGTTAAAAAGCTTCAATATAAATTATCTTGCGAGATGTGCTCTTACAGACAAAGAGAATATTGATTTTTCGTATGAGTGCATAAAAAAGCAAATGGATATATATATGAGAAAGGGAGGTTTTTGTTTAACAGAGTTAATTTCTCCGTGTCCCACAAATTATAAAATGACAATAAAAGAAAATATAGATTTAATAGATGAAAACATAAAACAAGTTTATAAAATAGGTGAGTTCATAGTAAAATAAAATGGGCTCGCAGTGCTCGCCCCTACGGTGGTGAACTCAAAACCGTAGGGGCGAGCAAGTATTCGTAGGGGTGAGCAAAAGTTGTAGGGGCGAGCACTGCGAGCCCAAAATCGTAGGGGTGAGCACCGCGAACCCAAAACCGTAGTGGTGGTGAGCACTGCGAGCCCAAATTGAGCAGTCATCCGTAGTGGTGAGCACCGCGAGCCCAAAATCGTAGTGGTGAGCACCGCGAGCCCAAAACTGCAGGTGGTGAGCTTTCGAACTTAAAACTGTAGGTGTGAGCACCGCGAGCCCAAAATCGTAGGGGCGAGAACTGCGAGCCCATTTTGACACAGTCCCCATAGGGTAAGACAGTTCGCAGAGAAGAGTGCAAGTTGTAGGTGGTGAGCCTTTGAACTCAAAACTGTAGGGGCGAGCACTGCGAGCCCATTTATGAAAAGGGTGAGTATAAAGAAAAATGGAAAGAGGTGATAAGGTTGAAAAAAGAAATTTTAATAATAGGCTCTGGAGGCCAAGGGGCATTAACTATAGGAGAAATAATTTTAAGGGCTGTAAGTAAGAAAAATTATGCTGTGTCTTTTTATCCTTTTTATGGTTCACAAATGAGAGGGGGAGCTTCTTCTTGTGTGGTAAAAATAGACACTGAAAATAATTATATAATAAATCCGACTCTTGATGTGATTACCGATATGATTGTCCTTGACAATAAATATATTGATGATTATAAAGATAATATAAATGACAAAACAGTAATCTATGAAAATAAATTTTTAAATGATAAAAATGCAAATTTAAAAATGCTAAAAAAATATGTAGATGATAACAATTTTATAGATGATGAAGATATAATTTTTTGTTTAAGGGAAAAATTTAAGAGCGATACGATTTGTAAAGAAAAAATAGAAGCATATAGAGGAGTTTAATTATGAACTTAGATAAATTATTTAATCCAAAAAAAATAGCAATAATAGGGGCAAATGAGTCGGAAGGCTTTGGCGGGGCAGTGTGCAAAAATATGATGAAAAATTTGCCACCCGATAGGGAAGTTTTTTTTGTAAACCATAAAAGAGATATGTTGTTTGGAAAAAAATGTTACAAGAGCATTCTTGATATAGAAGAAAATATTGATATGGTCGTCATAGCTACAAATAAAAATACTTGTATAGAGATTTTAAAAGAGTGTCCTAAAAAAAATGTAAAGGCTGCAGTTTTATATGCAAGTGGCTTTAGTGAAACTGGAAAAGAAGAAAATATAAAATTGGAAGAAGAAATATTAAAGGTTGCAAAAGAAAATGACATTGCTATCTTGGGACCAAATTGTGCAGGTTTCGTCAATTTCATAGATGGAATTAATGCTTTTGCTTTTTTATCGGAAGATAGGGATAGAAAGGGAAATATTGGCATAATATCACAAAGTGGGATGGTGAGTTTGTCTCTTATTGATAATCAATATACTAAATTTTCTTATAACATATCTTTAGGAAATGCGAATGGTATAGAAATTTATGACCTCATCGATTTTTTAATAGAAGATATAAATACGAAAGTCATAGGGCTATATGTAGATGGCATAAAAAATATAGATAAGTTTGAAGAAAGTTTGTCAAAAGCCTACAACAGTAATAAAAAAATTGTAATATTAAAATCAGGTTCAAATGACATTACGAGAGAGATTACAAAAAATCACACAGGGAGTGTTGAAAAATTTAGTGATGAATTTTTTAATAATATGTTAAAAAAATACAAAATATATAGGTGTAAAGATTTAGAAGAATTTATATATACACTGGTAATAATATCTTCTTATAAAAATTTACCTAAAGGAAAAAACATAGCCTCAATAAATCTGTCAGGAGGAGAAGCTGCAATAGTAGGTGAAGCGAGTGGCGAATTTGATTTTAAATTCCCTAAATTTTCTCATGAGTTAGAAGAATATTTAAAAAATAGACTTCCCGATTATGCCCACATATCAAACCCTTTAGACATGACTGTAACCTTATCTTATGACAGTGAAAAATTTGCAGATGCTTTGTATAACATATTGAAGGAAAAAAATATAGATATGGTCCTAATAGGATATACTCTTCTTAGACACATAGATGACCCTTGCATATATTATATGAGAGATGCAATAAAGATTGTTAGGGAAAGAATGAAAGATAATAAAAAACCTATTTTCATTATGTGTTTTATGTCAAATACGAGAGAGCAAAAAATAATTGAAGAATTGCTTGAGTATGAAGTTATAGTTTTACCTACTCCGTTTTATGCATTTAAAATATTGTCAAATTTAACAAATAATTTTATGGTAGAGAACTAAAAAATATAGAAAAAATTTTTCAATATGTGGTATAATATCAATGTATGTCAGAGAATAGCATAATAAGAGTAAACAACCTAACAAAAGTTTATAAATTGTATAATAAACCTATAGATATAATAAAAGAGATGATAAGATTTAGAAGAAAAAATTATCATAAAGATTTTTATGCTCTAAATGATGTCTCATTTGAAGTTAAAAAAGGTGAGACTTTAGGAATAATAGGTGTAAACGGTTCAGGGAAATCTACAGTTTTAAAGATTATAACAGGTGTATTAAGTAAAACGAGTGGAGATGTGTATATAGGTGGAAAGATATCTGCACTTCTTGAACTTGGTGCAGGGTTTAATATGGAATACACTGGCATTGAAAACATATATCTAAACGGTTTGATGATGGGATTTAGCAAATCGGAGATAGATAAAAAGATAGATAAAATAATAGAGTTTGCAGATATTGGCGACTTTGTAAATAGACCTGTGAAATTATATTCAAGTGGTATGTTTGTCCGACTTGCTTTTTCTCTTTCTATAGCTGTAGAGCCAGATATTCTAATAGTAGATGAAGCATTATCTGTAGGTGATATATTTTTTCAAGCTAAATGTTTTAAGAGGATGGATGAATTAAAAAAGTCAGGGACTACTATTATTATGGTGACTCATGACCTTGGGACGGTTATGAGATATTGTGATAGAACTTTAGTATTAAACAGTGGGAAAAAAGTGGCGGAAGGTTCTCCGCATGATATGGTGGATTTATATAAAAAAATACTTGCAGGTCAATATGTTGATGATGAAGTTCATGATTATAAAAATGAATTAAGTGAAAATAAAGAAAAAGGTAATTTCATTTGGAAAGAGAAGATGTCTATAAACCCTAATAAGAATGTGTATGGAGATGGGATGGCAGAGATAATTGATTTTGGAGTATTTGATGAAAAGGGCAATTTGACATCTGTAATAATGAAGGGCGAAGAATTTACAATAAAAGAAAAAGTTGTTATATCAAAAACTATAAAAGAACCTATATTTACATTTACTATTAGAGATAAAAAAGGTAATGACCTAACAGGGACAAATACGATGTTTGAGATGATAGAGACAGGAACAGGAGAAAAAGGAGATATATATGAAGTTTCATTTTCGCAAAAGATGAATTTGCAAGGAGGAGAATACCTTTTGTCTATGTCTTGCACTTCATATGAAGAAAATGAGTTTAAAGTTCACCATAGGATGTATGATATAATAAGTTTAGTTGTAATGTCAAATAAAAACACAGTAGGTATATATGATATGTGTAGCAAGGTTAGTGTAGAGAAAAATAAAAAATGAACAGAGAGTTGAAATTTTTACAAGACAAATATGCCATCAATTTATTTTCTTGGTATAATTTTAAAAGTTTAGAAACAGAGTTAGAAGAAGACTCTTCTATTTTGATTATTGGAGACTGTGATGAAAATTTAGTAACCCCTATTTCGGAGAGAGTAAATAGTGTTGACTTATTTGTATCTACAGAAAACTGTAAAAAAGAATTGCTTTATCAAGTGCTTTCAAAAAATGTAAAATTGCTAAACCAATATGTAAGTGGAGAAAAGTTCAGTGAATATGATGAAGAGGTTGAAAAGGAAAATAACTCACTCATAAAAAATTTTAAAGAAAAATATGATTATATAATAATTCCATCTCTCACAAAAGATATATTGTCAAGCTTTTTGTGTAGCGACATAAAAGAATTTTTGGTAGAAGTATCAAAAAAGTTTAGTGGAGTTTTACTCGTCGCTTTTGATAATAGTTTGAGCATAGATGTAATACTTGGAGAAAAAATAGATGATGAGTTAGTGGCATTTTCATACGAGGACATATTGTCAGGTGTAAAAGACATAAAAGAAGAATATAAAGATAGTTCATATAAAATTTATTATCCTATACCAGAATATAAATTTCCAATCAGTCTATACAGTGACAAATATCTTCCAGCACTTGATGACGAAGAACAAAAAATGAAAAATTTAATCAAAATAGGAAAGTTTAAAGAATATACAACTTCTTATATGTTAATTTTTAGTTTAAATGACAAAGTAGATACAGATGTCATCTATGTAAAATATAATATAGATAGGTTAAAAAAATATGAACTGTCTACAATGATTAAGGAGAAAAATAACAAAAGGACAGTTATAAAAAAAGCATTAAATA
>CAMJKC010000070.1 GCA_946406305.1 uncultured Lachnospiraceae bacterium | reverse complement strand
GATTCTTAGACTAAAATGCATATTTATTTAAAAAACGGAATTTAAAATAAGAATTCACCTTTGTAATAAATTAATTAAAGACACTTGACATACCCTATAAAATAGGTTAAAATAATTTTATGGAAAATATAAGCAAAACTTTCGTTGAAGTTCCATTTTTTACAAAAAAGTGGTTTGAGTTAGGATTTGATGATGACGATTTAGCTAAATTGCAATATAAATTAGCTAAAGAACCTAAATCAGGTATTATGATGCAAGGGACAGGTGGAATAAGAAAAATAAGGTTTGCTATTAAAGGTAAAGGAAAAAGTTCGGGAGCGCGAGTGTGTTATGTAGATTTTGCGATATTTGACACAATTTATTTTCTTAGTGTGTTTTCTAAAAATGAAAAAGAAAACTTAACTAATGAAGAAAAGAATATTTTAAAAGCACTTGTAAAAGAGTTAAAAGATGAATGTGCAAAAAAGAAATAGCGTATGGAGAAAATATATGAGTAAGGTTTTTGAAGAATTAGAAAAAGGATTAAAAGAAGCAATACAAATTGAAAAAGGAGAATTAAAAGGTAAAAAAACTGTATATACTTTTTTGCCAATAAAGAAGTATTCAAATAAACAAGTAAAAAAAATAAGAAATGATGCTGGTATGACACAGAATGTATTTGCAAACTATATGGGGGTATCAGTAAAAACAGTAGAAGCATGGGAAAGAGGAACTAATCATCCAGTTGGATCGGCTTGTAGATTGATTAATATGTTGGAAAATCAAAAAGACCTTGCTCTGAAACTGACTGTAAGCACAAATAAAAAATATCGGATAAAATGAGAGTGACAAGAGTCACTTTTTTTATCACAGAAACAAAGTAAAAGTGTAAGGGATTGACAGTGGTGACTTAGTGAGTAGAAACAAAACCAAATGGGTAATATAATTTATTAAGCATATGGGTGGTGTAGTCTACATAAACATATTGGTGATATAATTTATAAATTCGTAGGAGCAAGCATAATCAGTGTAGGGGTGAAGCATAATCAGTGTAGGGGCGAGCACCGCGAGCCCTATGAATGTGTTTGTGGAAACAAAGCATTATGGAATTAATGTAGGGGGCAAGCTTTGCGAGTCCCTTATTTTTTTGCAATAAATTAAAAAATAAACTATTTGAAATAATGTTGATTTATGATACAATAATAATTGCGAAGTGAATTTAATATATAATAATACTGCCTTGATTGGCACATTTTTTTCTATTGAAAAAAGTGTGAGCTGAAACCAATCAAGGTATTAAGTTCACTTCGCAGTAACTTAGAGGCTCACATTTTTCATAGCGGCTTCTAAGGAGGCTGCTATTTTTATTTGCAAGAATTCTTTAAATTATAAATTTGTAGGGGCGAGCACTGCGAGCCCTATGAGTCTGAATGTGTTTGTGGAAAACAAAGCATTAGGGAATTAGTGTAGGGGTGAGCACTGCGAGCCCGAAAGTATTATGGAGAAAAATATGAATAAAACATTTGAGAAATTAGAAAAACTGTTAAAGAAAGATGACCGTTTTATATCCAAAGATGGTAAAGTTATGAGAAATGCAGTATATGAAGCTGCAAATAAAATGGATGAAAAACTTATTTCATTATTATTATCTGATGAAAGTATAGAGAAGTTATTCTTTAAGAAAATAAATAAAGTATTTGTTTTTGATAAACAAAAATTTAATTTTGTAATAAATAATAGAGAAATGCTACCAGATTCGTACACACGATATAGACAAGATATAGGACTTATTAATAGTAGAGATGAATTTATATCTGCCACAAATGATGTAGTATTGTCATTTCCATTTAAAGATTGTGTGCTTGAATTTGATTCAACAGATCCAAATGAGAAGAGAGAAGAAATATTTTTTAATGAAGTGCTTGCAAATGATGAGATAGACCATCTTTTTAGTGATAAAGTTTTAACTAATGCGACATTTATTGATAAGAAAGGAGAGAAGGAAATAACAAAATTTGATGACAATTCAAATTTATTAATAAAAGGTAATAATTTACTTGCAATGCATTCTTTACTCAAAAGATACAAAGGTCAAGTCAAACTTATGTATTGGGATATACTTTATAATACAAAAAATGATAGGCCTCCATATGCAGACAGCTTTAAGCATTCATCATGGTTAACAATGATGAAGAATAGACTGGAGATTGCAAAAAAGTTATTAAGAGAAGACGGTATTATATGTTTACAATGCGATGATAATGAAATGACATACTTAAAAGTTTTAATGGACGAATTATTTGGAAGAGATAATTATTTAATAACTTTAATTGAGCAAGTTAGATATTCAGATAAGAGCTTAAATGAGAAATCCGATTTTCAACCTATATTTGAATATTTATTAGTGTATAAGGCAACAAACAATAAAGCAACTATATATAGGCCAACAATAAATTATTCATTAAATAAATTTGTGTATGAAATACAAGAACTTGTGGATGGCGAAGAGTTTCAAATAAACGGAAGAAAAGTTACAGTATTTAAAAAAGGTGAATGGACAATTAAAAAAGCAAATAAGCCAAACATGAATAATTTAAAAGAAACTTGGGTCACAGGCACTATATATTCTGGTACTGGGCATGGTTTGATGTGGCAAAGAGTTGTAGAACCAAGAATAAATATAGATGGTTATGAATGTTTGTATAAAGTTCAGGGATTAGGTGATGATGGTTTGGGTTATAGATATTATACAGGCCCCCAAAAGAAAACTGCAAGGTATGGAAAAATGTATACAGGGGTTCCAATTAATAGAAAAAAAGAAATTGAAAAGGGAATAGAATCAAAAAAAGAACTTACCATTGTAAATTATATTAATATTTCACCTGATTTAGGAAACTGTAGACAAGAAGGTGGTGTTGAATTGCAGGCAGGGAAAAAACCAGAAATCTATATAAAATATTTATTAGATATTTTTACAAAAGAAAATGATCTTGTCTTCGATTGCTACTTCGGCACTGGCACAACAGGAGCTGTTGCTATGAAGATGGGTAGAAGATTTATAGGCATAGAACAACTTGATAGTCATATAGAACTTGCAAAAACAAGACTAAAAAATGTTATAGATGGAGATGAGACAGGCATATCAAAAGCGGTCGGCTTTAAAGGCGGTGGCTCATTTACATATTTTGAATTAAAAAAATTAAACGAAGAATTAATTGATGATATTAAAAAAGCAAAAAACAAAAAAGGATTAATGACAATATTTAATAAAATAATAAATACAGGTTTTATGAATTATTATGTAGATATTGAAAAATTAAAGAAATTGATAGAAAGTAGTGATGACAAAAAAATAAATGATATAAAAAAATTACTTATTGAAATATTAGATAAAAACCAGTTGTATGTTAATTACGAAGATATGGATGATAGTGATTTTAAAGTTTCTGATAGTGATAAAAAATTTACTAAGAGTTTTTACAATGTTTAGAGGGCTCGCGAAGCTTCGCCCCTGCAAATGTTAGTTTTTACACAGTGGTCGCCCTTATGATTTATAATTGCATTACGGAGAATATTATGAGTGAAAGTGTTCAAAATTTATATGAAAAAATTAACAATCTTAGAAAAGATGCCCCTGAGTGTATAAAAAAAATGCCTAATTACATTAAAGAAAATCTGAATGTGAAAGAGATTAGAAAATATCAAGAAGAGGCATTTACTAATTTTATTACTTATTTTGAGAATAATAATATGAGAATGAAACCATCAAAGACATTATTTTGGATGGCAACTGGTAGTGGCAAGACACTCATAATGGCTGGTCTTATACTCTATCTTTATAAAAATGGATACAGAGATTTTATGTTTTTTGTAAATAATAATAACATTATAAAAAAAACCATAAACAATTTTATAGAAAAAAGTGATACAAAATATTTATTTAGTAAAAATATTTCTATAGATGGTGAATATATAAAAATTAATAAAGTTGATTCGTTTAACAAATCTGATCCCAATGCAATAAATATAATATTTACAAGTGTCCAAGGACTTCACAATGATATGAGTTTAGCAAGAGAAAATAGAATGTCTCTTGATACATTTAATGAAAGAAAAGTTGTTTTAATTGCTGATGAAGCACATCACAATAATGCTACAACAAGAAGAAGAGGGAAAAGTAACAGTCAAAATGAAGCAACTTGGGAGAACACAATTAATTTAATTTATAATTTAAATCCAAATAATGTGCTACTAGAATTTACTGCAACATATGATTATCAAAATGAAGAAATTGTTTCAGAGTATTCAAATAAAATAATATATAATTACGGACTTAGAGAGTTTAGATATGATAAATTTTCTAAAGAAATAGATATGGTCAGGTCTGATTTAGAAGTTATGGATAAGTGTATACTTGCAATGGTATTTAGTCAATATCGGTTGAAATTATTTGCAGAAAATCATATTGATGTAAAACCATGTATTTTATTTAAAGCACATCAAACTATAAAAGAATGTGAAGATAATATTTTAGAATTTAAAAAACTAATTAAAGATTTGACGGGTAAAAGAATAAAAAAAGTAGTAGAATCAATTGATGATGAAAAAATAAAAAGGGTGATAGAATATTTTAAGAACAAAAATATAACATATGATGATTTGTGTCTAGAATTAAAAGAAGCATTTAGTGAAGAGCACATAATATCTGCAAATGATACAGATGTAGAAAAAAATCAGCTGGCACTAAATTCTCTAGAAGATTCAAATAATCCATATAGAGCCATATTTGAAGTAAGAAAACTTGATGAAGGCTGGGATGTGTTAAATCTATTTGATATTGTTCGTATGTATACATCAAGAGAAGGTGGTGAAACTACCATAGCACCAGCTACTATGTCAGAAGCACAGCTTATTGGTAGAGGTGCAAGATATTATCCATTTAAAATAAAAAGTGATGATTCATTATATCAAAGGAAATTTGATGAAGATTTAGATAATCCACTTAGAATGTGTGAAACATTGCTTTATCATTGTCAAACTGACAGTAAATATTTATCAGAAATAAAAAAAGCCCTTGTAGAAACAGGTGCAATGGACAATAAAAAAACAATATGTCATTATAGAATAAAAGATACATTTAAAAAACATGAATTATATAAGAAAGGATTTGTATATTCTAATGAAAGAATAGAAAAACCAATTAAATCTATACATAGCATAGATGAAAAAATCAGATGCAAAACTTATCAAGTTAATATTGATACAGGGCTATTTAGCTTTAATACTATTTTGAATGATGAAGATACAAATATTGACATTAGCGGACTTAAGGTTTATGAAAAAAGTATAAAAGAAATATCTAATATTAATTACCCACTAGTTCGTAAAGTTCTTATGAAGTATCCACAATTATCTTTTGATAAACTAAAATTAAAATATCCTAACTTAAAAAGCACAAAAGAATTTATAATTTCTGATGATTATTTAGGCAGTATTAGAATACAAATATGTAGTAAAAATGAAAATTCGTCAAATGAAATATTGTATAGTGCAGTTTTGAAAGTTATTGGCAAAATTGCATCTTATGTTGATGAAATAAATGTGAGATATGAGGGTTCAAAAATATTTAAACCCAAATTATTATCTTCTATATTTACTGATAAGAAAGTGGAATATAATGAAAAAGTTCCTAATGGAAGAGGTGAAGGACAAAAGGATAGTCTTAATTTATCAATAAGAATTGATTTGAGTAAAGAAGAGTGGTTTGTATATGATGAAAATTATGGGACAAATGAAGAAAAAGAGTTCGTAGCATATTTTAAAAGAAGATATGATGAATTTAAGAAAAAATATGACATTGTTTACTTAATAAGAAATGAAAGACAACTTGCAATTTATTCATTTGATGATGGAGATAGATTTGAACCTGATTATGTTCTGTTTCTTCAAAATAAAAATAATAAAAATGCATATGACCAATTGCAAGTATTTATAGAACCAAAAGGTGATCATTTACTTAATGATGATAAATGGAAAGAAGATTTTTTATTGCAATTAAAAAATAAAAGCGACTGTGAGATTACTATGATAAGTGGAGATAACAATTATAATGTATGGGGCTTATGTTTTTTTAATAAAAATAGAAATCTAGTTTTAAAAGATTTTGACAAAGACATAGATGTATTATTAAAAAGTAGTATTAAAAATTACAAAAAATCAAATAAATTACTTGATAAAACTTTGAATAATAAACTTGCAGCACATATCGATATAGAAAAAATCACAGATGTTTTAAAAGATAAATAAGATTGTTTGAATTGTGAATTAGAATAATAATTTATCCACCTTACTGGTGGATTTTTTAATATAAAGACTTATTTATCATATTGCCTCCAACTCTTTTAAAGTTTTAGTTACAATCTTACCTTTTTTTATTTGATCAATTTTAACAAATTTGACCGATTAATATTGCAAAATTCAACCGATTTATATTGACGAATTTAGCCGATTTTGATAAAATATTGTTATGTTATATAAAAATAGGCTTGTAGATAGGAAAATTAAAGAGTATTTGTCATTATTCTCAGCAGTTTGTATTGAAGGACCAAAATGGTGCGGAAAAACTTCAAGTTGTCAAAATGCATCTAAAAGTGCATTTTATGTTGGGGATCCTACGAATAATTTTTCAAATAGACAAATAGCAAAAATTGATGTAAGTAGCATTTTAATTGGCGAAAATCCAAGATTGATAGATGAGTGGCAAGAAGTGCCAGAAATCTGGGATGCAGTGAGATACTTCGTTGATAAAGATAATAGAGAAGGGAGATTTCTACTTACAGGGTCAAGCACACCAAATAGAAAAGGTATATTGCATAGTGGAGCAGGTCGTATAGCAAAAATAAGGATGCGAACGATGTCACTATATGAAATGGGGTTATCAACTGGTGAAGTATCATTAAATGAAATTTTGAACAACAGGTTTGAAAATATTTTATCAAATAATACAATTAGTTTAGAAAAAATTATAGATTATATTATTACAGGTGGCTGGCCTATAAATGTAAGCCACATTAATAAACCAAATATTTATGTAGCAAAAGAATATATAAAAGCGATTTTTGATGATAAAATATATAGTTTTGATGGTAAAAAACGAAATGCAACAAAGTTTTCACTTTTACTTAGATCACTCGCTAGAAATGATTGTAGTGAAGTTTCGAATAATAAATTAATTGATGATATAAAAGGTATAGAAAATAAAAATATGGATCAAGATACTTTAATAAGTTACATTGATATTTTAAATAGATTATTTTTAATTGAAAATATTAAACCTTTTGATGTAAATATAAGGTCAAGAGTTCGTATAAAGCAACTTGAAAAGAGAAGGTTTGTAGATCCTTCTATAACTTGTGCTTTGTTAAATGTTGATAATGAAAGTTTAATTAAAGATTTAAATACACTTGGATTTTTATTTGAAAGCATGTGTATAAGAGATTTACTTAGTTATGTAGAGGCAAATAATATGGAATTATATCATTATCAGGATTATAATGATAATGAAGTAGATGCTGTAATTAAAATGGATGGCAATAAGTATTCTTTTATTGAAATAAAACTTGGTGCAAATCAAATAGATGAAGCAGCAAAAAATTTAATTAAGATTAAAAAGAAAATCATTGAAGATGGAAAGAAACCACCAGAGCAACTTATAGTGATTGTAGGAATTGAAAATAAATCTTATATAAGAAATGATGGAGTTATAGTGGTTCCAATAACAATGCTAAAAGATTAAATATATGTTAAAAATAAGAATTTACCACTATATCACACATATTGTTTTACATTGACAAAAGTTTTATTTGCTTGTATAATTTTATTGTGAATAAAGAAAATATAGGTAAACTTTATATAATATCTACCCCTATTGGTAATATGAGAGATATAACTTATAGGGCAATAGATATTTTTAGCATTGTAGGACTTATATTAGCTGAAGATACGAGGAACACTTTAAAATTATTAAACCATTACAATATAAAAAATAAAATAATATCTTTTCATAAATTTAATGAAGACGAAAAAAAATTTTTTGTTATAGAGAAATTAAAAACAGGTGTAGATGTAGCATTAGTAAGTGATGCAGGAACTCCTCTTGTATCAGATCCAGGGAGTTCTTTGGCCTCTTTGTGTATAAAAGAGGGCATAGATGTAGTTAGCATACCAGGAGCATGTGCAGCCATAAGTTCACTTGTTGTAAGTGGTTTTGACACACGAGAGTTTTTATTTGTAGGTTTTTTGCCAGAAGATAAAAATGAACGGATTAACAAACTTGAAAAGTTGGTAAAGGAAACACGATTAGTTATTGTATATTTATCACCTCATAAACTTATAAAGTTTTTGAAAGATATAATTTTAGTATATGGAGAAGATAGGAAAGTAGCACTTTGTAGAGAATTAACCAAAATACACGAAGAAGTTATTA
>CAMJKC010000069.1 GCA_946406305.1 uncultured Lachnospiraceae bacterium | reverse complement strand
ATAAAAAACTTAATAATTATATATTAATATTATTTATACTATTGATGATATTTTTTTTTATAATATTAATATTTTTATTTAATAATAAAAATGAGAAAATATATATTGATAATATTGTAAAAAGTAATAAAAAAATAGAATACATAAATAATCATACTTATAAGGGGATACTAAGAAATATTGTTTATGTTGGTGGGATAATTAATAAAAAACAAAATAAATGGAATAGTTTATACATTGATATTGATACAAAAGAATTATTAAAAGGTAATGAAAATGATGATTATTTGTATGTTGATATACCTAAGACTGGAATTGAAAAAGCTGTAGTTCCTAACACAAGAAAAAGCAAAATCGGATTTCAAAAATACATATTGGGTTGGACAGGTAGTATAGAGTTTAATGATTCTATTGAGCATTTTAGTAAAAACTATGGAATTGAATATAAGACATATACTTATGATTATCCAATAGATTTTTTAGCTGATGCACATTGGAATAAGAATAATAATTATTATAAATCAAGTATAGATAAAATTTCTACTATTTCTCAAATAGGAAATAACAATTACAATCATTTAGTATTAACTCTTAATAGTAAAGAATATATCTTAAATATTCTGCGTAATTGTTTTGGATTTATTAGTGATAATTTTTATGATTTTATAAATAACAATAATCCTTTTATGGAAATATTCCCCAATTTACAGAATAATAATGTGTTTCCTAATTCAATAGATATTGGAGATTTAGGAACATATTGTGATGAAAATGGAAAGATTCAAGTTGGAATTTGTGTTGGATATGATATTGACTTTAATCCAATATTTTCTATTTGTGCTAATGAGAATATTTATGAAATTAAACAAATGAAATATAAGAATATTAAAGGATTTAATGTTTTACATATTGAATATGTTAATTCGAAAAATGTATTTTTAAAGAATAGAAACATATTTGAACATTTTTATAAAACTAATTTGCCATTTAGTGATAATGTTGATAAAAGGCAAATGATAATTAATGATATTGATATCTATAACAATCAGTATTTGTATGGTAAAAACATTATTAATGATGATAAGATATTTGATGAATTATCTAACAGAGTTATAAATGAACGATTGAACAGAATAATGTTACGAGAAGATTATGCAATGAGAATAAAGAATGAGTATAATATCAATATGTTACAAGATATTAATTTAGATGATTTATATTCATATAAAGATTTAAATACTATTGAGTATTTAGATTTTGTTTATAAATTAGATGAAGATAAAAAAGACTTATATAAGGATTATTTAAAACAATATAATACAAGTGTAATAGAAAAAAGAGAAAAAGAAGAAAAAGAATTATTATTTAGTAAAATAGATTCACTTGTTACAGATTATCAGCAGTTAACAATAGAAGATTTGTTTAATATTTGTAAGAATAATAAAATAGATTTAAATGATAAGGGCAAGGAATTGGTGCTTGAGTATTATGATAAGCATTTTGTTAAGAAATAATATGTGAGTTATTAAAAAATATAAGTAATAGAGTAGGAACTCTTTATAATGATAGTATTTATAACAATTTGCAAAGTAAATATAAAAATTATATTGGCAATATGAGAAATTATAAAATGTATTCAAAGGAAGTTAATGCAATAATAAAAGCAATTGAAAAAATGAAGTCAGATATATTAGAAAATATATGGGTAAATAAATGGTGGTAGAAATAGCAAAATATTTATATGAGAATTTAATAATAACAAAAAGAATTAAATATTGGATTTTACGTAATTGATGAAGATGATTTTGTATTGTTTTGTAAAGAATCAATTAATGATTGGAAAGTAGTATATAGAAACATCTTACCAAAAAAGAATATAAATTTTAATTCTTTTGATGAAAATGAACGAATGAAAGGAGATATAGAGTAATGATAAAATATGGAATAGATTGGAATAAAGAAAATGCTACAGATGGTGGATTTTTAGATAGACAAATTGTAGAGGCATATTTAAGTATAGATGAAAGAGCAAATGGTTCTACAGGTAATAGTGCTGTATCTGGTAGTTATATTGAATTTGATAAGAATACAGATACATATTATTTAGTAATACAAGCAGGACCAGCAAGACGTTGGTCAAAATCAATATTAAATATAATTGTAGAATCTGATATTCTTGATGAAAGGATAGAAGAAACTATAGAACTTCCAAGAATTATAGATGCAACAGTTGGTCGTGTAAAAATAGTCATACCAACTAATATTGATACTGTTAAGTCATTTTATGATGTAGATATAAAATATAAAGATTCAAAAAAAGAAGAATATAAGAAATATTCGATAGGTAACGATTTGAACAGTATATATTTAACAAGTGGATATGGAGATATAATATTTGATAAAGATAAAATGCTAATAGAGTATGGCTTTTGTGATTATACTTATGGAGGAAGATGGAAACGAATAGAAGGAATAGTACCATATAAAAATGAAGATGGTATATGGACAAGTGATGTTGTTAAGAATCCTGAGAAGTATTTAGAATCACATTTAGATTGGTATTATAGTGATGAGCGAATGGTTGATTATATAGAAGAAAGAGGATTATTGCCACAATATAAAATAGATGCAATAAGAGCAGCGAATTATGAAGATATATTTTCAATGGAATACAAAATGAAACATTATGGATTTGTATTTTTAATAATATTCTTTGCATTAATTGTTGCTATTGTTATGAGAAAGATAATAAAGAGAAAACAAAAAGATATGATATAAAAGTAGAAGGGAATAATAGTTCATAATATAGGTGAATAAAAGCAATAAGAGGATTAGTTGATTTATAATTATAAAAAGAGGAAGATGATGTGATATTTGATTATACCGAAGAAATTATTTGGGACTAATCTTTTTAATACAAGCAATTTAAAAACGAAGTTTAATAAAAATCACTTCGTTTTTTTAGTTTATAGAGATAGTATAACAGGTAAAGGTTCAAGAGTGGTAGTGAAATAACACCATTTTTTATTTTGTGTGGGCTAATTTAATTGGGTGTTTTACACAGAGAAGTAAAATTATGTGCAAATTATTAGTATATTTTTATAAAAGTATCATATTGATTATTATTTTAATTCAATGTATAATTATTAATTAAAATATGAAAGGAAAGTGTAAAAATGTTTAAAAAGTTTTTAGGAATGATTATGCTATTTAGCATACTTTTAACTGTGTCTTGTGGTATAAAAAATGACAATGTAGTGTATGTTTATAACTGGGGTGAGTATATTGATCCTACAGTTATTGATATGTTTGAAGATGAAACAGGAATTAAAGTTGTCTATGATATGTTTGAGACAAACGAAGAAATGTATCCTATAATAGAAAGGGGGGCAGCAGAGTATGATGTAATTTGCCCATCTGAGTATATGATAGATAAAATGATACAAAATGATTTGCTTTTAGAAATCAATATAGATGAACTTGAGTATTATAAAAACATTGATGAAAAGCAAATAAATATATTAAGCAGCATAAAAGATGGTGAAAAATATGCCGTTCCATATATGAGGGGAACTGTAGGAATTTTGTATAACAAAACTATTCTTGACGAAAAACAATTACCATACCCAGAAAGGTGGAGTGATCTTTTTAATCCTATTTATGCCGATGAAATTTTAATGCAAGATAGTGTAAGAGATGCATTTATGGTAGCACTTAAGAAAAATGGATTTTCAATGAATACAGGTAATAGTAGTGAACTTGATATAGCTACAAAAGACTTAGTAGAGCAAAAACCTATAGTTCAGGCTTATGTTGTTGACCAAGTTAGAGATAAAATGATTGCTGGGGAAGCGGCAATAGGAGTTATATACAGTGGAGAAGTTTTGTATATACAAGGCGAATCAGAAGATAGTGGATATGAATTCAAATATGTTCTTCCTCGCGAAGGGACAAATGAATGGCTTGACGGATGGGTTATTGCAAAAAATAGTAAGAATGTAGAGAATGCACATAAGTGGATAGATTTTATGTGTAGAGAAGACATAGCAGTTTTAAATGCTAAATATATAACATATGAGACTCCAAATAAAAAAGCTAAAGATATGTTGGAAGATGAATACATTTTAAAAGGCGATATATTATTAGATTATACTTCTTCAAATAATGAAGTTTTTAAATACCTTGGTGAAGATGTTGAAAAGCTATATGGCGATAGATGGAAAGTTATAAAGGGAAAATAAATATTTTTTTATGTTTAATAATCAAAATATGAAAAAGAGAATAAAGGGGATATTGATAACAATATGTGTGCTTTTTTTGCTTTTTTCTTTTGGTTGTGATAAAAAAGTTGAGAGAGTAAATTATAGTTATTTAAATGATATAATCCCTAATCTATATGAAGAGAGTTATGAAAACATAGAAACAAAAAAAGAAACAGAAAAAGAAACAGAAACAGATATAAAAGAAGAAACAATTGAAGAAACTGAAAACCTCAATGTAGAAGAAAGTATATCTACTAAAAGCCAAATTGAAAATTTTGATTTTTATTTGACTGATACTGCAACTTTGAGTGAAGTTGAAGATAAAGGCTATGAAAGAATAGATGAGAAAACAGGAGAGATAATATATCACACAGATAGATTAGTATTTGTAGGAGATATGTGTTTTAGTGATTCAATAGTGAATGCATATAATGAAGAGTTAGGAGTAGATAATATAATTAGTCCTACTTATAAAAAGACTATAGAGGAATCAGACTTTTTTGTAGGGAATCTTGAATGTGTATTAAGCGATAGAGGTGAAGCAGAAAACAAACAGTGGACATTTAGGGCAAGCCCATCTATGGTTGAGCTTTTAAAAGATATGAGAGTTAATTTGGTTTCAGTTGCGAATAATCACAGTATGGACTATGGAATAGATGCCTTTTATGACACATTAAAAGTTTTGGATGAAAATGGTATTAAGTATATAGGTGGCGGACATAATCTTGCAGAAGCAAATAATGGTTATGTTGTAAATATAAA
This sequence comes from uncultured Lachnospiraceae bacterium, assembly GCA_946406305.1. Lineage (GTDB taxonomy): Bacteria > Bacillota > Clostridia > Lachnospirales > Lachnospiraceae > UBA3633. The sequence continues at coordinate 3,650 of CAMJKC010000069.1, read as the reverse complement.
TGGTGTGAATTATGGCTTTGTTGCTGCGACAGGTGTTGTTCCATATACGAGGTGGTTTGCAGAAGGGGATGTTGGTGGAGTTAATAATGGATACAATTTAACAAATGTAAACAAAAGTGTTAGGCAGTTGAAAAAAATAGCAGACAAAGTGATAGTTTATTTTCATTGGGGAGTAGAGAAAGAAGAAGTAGCGAATAAGACACAACAGGTTGCGGCAAGAAGTGTAATAAATGCAGGTGCTGATTTAGTTATAGGTGCACACCCACATGTATTACAAAATATAGAATTTTATAAATCAAAACCTATAATATATAGTTTAGGTAATTTCATATTTGGAAGTACTTGGACTGATACAGCTATGTTGACAGTTGATTATATATATTCAGATTTTTATCCAAAAGGGAGAGTTGAGATAAAATTAATACCTGGAGTATCAGGTTTTAGAAAAGCTAAAACATATTGGAGACAGAGTGAAATAGATAATGTTATGAATAAAATATTAGCAAGTAGTCCAACCTGTACAATTGATGAGAAAGGGAATTTAGTAGAAAAAATAAACATATCAACAGCATCTGAGAATAAGAGTTAAATTAAAATAGGAGTTTATTTTGAAAAACAAAAATGGAAAAGGTAATATAAATATATATTTGTTTTGGCCGATTATTATATCTGTATTATTGATAATGGTTAATACAGTTATTTTTTATATTTCTTTTGAGGCAGAAAGAATTCTATTTTTATTTACTTGTATAATAATTGGCTTTTCAATTTATTTATTCATCAGTAGAAAAAATAATTTTAAAAGGGCATTACTTAATTATGTATCAAAAAATACTTCACTTCATACAAAGTTTTTGAAAGAAGTAGGCATACCATATATAATATGTAATATCGATGGACAGATTTTATGGGCCAATGATAAATTTTTATCTATTGATGAAAAGTTTTCAGTAAAGAAAAATGTGACACAGCTTTTTAGTGACTTGCCAAAAGAGTTGTTTAATGCATTAAAAAATGAAAAAGTAAATATATTAATTTCATATAAAGAAAAAAAATTTAACCTTCATATAAGAAGTGTAAAAGGGATAGACATTGAAGGGATAAGCGATACAGTTTTTATGAACCCAGATGATAGATTTTTATTTATTTATTTTGAGGACAAGACAGAATTTTTCACATTAAAAGAGAATTATGAAAATGAAAAGACAGTGATAGGGTTTATCTATATAGATAATTATGAAGAAGGAAGAGAGAATATTGAAGATTCAAAAGCCGCTCTTCTAATTGCTATGATGGAAAGAAAACTTACGAGGTATGTTTCAAATAATGGTGGAATATTAAAGAAACTTGAAAAAGACAAATACTTCTTTGTGACAGATAAAAAAGGTATAGAAGAAATGTTAAAAGATAGGTTTTCTATTCTTGATGATACAAAAGATATTATAAATAATGACAACCTTCCTTTGACACTCAGTATAGGTGTGGGTTATGAAGGAAAGAGTATTGAAACTAACAATGACTTAGCAAGGCAAGCTATAGATATGGCACTCGGTCGTGGTGGTGACCAAGCTGTAGTAAAAAAAGGACAAGAGGTATTTTTCTACGGAGGGAAAAGTGCTTCTACAAATAGTAGTGCAAGAGTTAGAGCAAGAGTCAAAGCTTCTCTATTTAGAGAAATTTTAGAATCAAGAGATAGGGTTTTAATTATGGGACATCAAAATGGAGACCTTGATTCTATGGGAGCAAGTATAGGGATTTATGTAATGACTAAATTTGCAGGTAAAAAAGTTCATATCGTTCAAAATACAACGACACAAGATGTTAGCGAATTTAGAGAAAAATATAAAAATAATGATAATTATCCAGAGGATATGTTTATAGATGGGGATACAGCAGTTTCACTTGTAAATTCGGATACTCTATTAGTTATGGTTGACCACAATACACCTAAAATATCAGATGAAAAAAGAATTGTAGAATTAACTGATTCAATAGTAATATTTGACCACCACAGAATACAAACGAGTACTTTAAAAAATACACTTATGTCTTATATAGAGCCAAGTGCATCATCTGCAAGTGAGCTAGTTTGTGAAATGGTTAAGTTTTTTGATGATGGAATAAAATTAAAACCACTTGAAGCGGATGCAATGCTTGCAGGAATTATGCTTGATACATTAAACTTTACATACCATACGACCTCAAAGACATTTGAGGCTGCGAGTTTCTTAAAAAAATCTGGTGCCGATACAGATAAAGTAAGAAAGTTATTAAGATCTGATATAAAAGAAGAGGAAATAAAAAATCAGACAATAATGTCTTGTGAGTATTATAAAAATAGTTTTGCAATAGCAGTAGTTAAAGATATACAGGGTATAGACAAACAAGTCATCGCATCAAAAATTGCTAACGAGTTAATAGATATAAAAAATATAAAAGCGAGCATAGTGATATATAAAGATAAAAATGAATATTCAATATCAAGTAGGTCAATAGATGAAGTAAATGTCCAGGTGTTGATGGAGGGTATTGGTGGTGGAGGACATAGAAGCCAAGCAGGGGCGAGAATAGAAGCAGAGAATGAAGATGAAGTAAAAGAAAAAATAAAAAAACTTATTGATGATATGATAGAGAAAAAGGAGATAATTTAGATGAAAGTTGTATTGCTTAGTGATATAAAAAAATTAGGAAAGAGGTCAGAGATAATTGAAGTTAGTGATGGTTATGCAAGAAATATGTTGATAAAAAAAGGATTGGCAGTAGAGGCAACTGCTTCAAATTTGAATGATCTAAAATTAAAATTAAAAAATGAAGAAAAAGTTGAAAAAGAAAAATACGATAATGCATTAAGAGAAAAAGGCATAATAGAGAGTAAAGAAATAACTTTAAAAATAAAAGCTGGAAATAATGGAAAAACATTTGGCTCTGTAACAGCGAAGGAGATATCAGAGGCAATAAAGTCAAGTTTTAATGTAGATGTGGAAAAAAAGAAGATTGATATAGATGAGGCTATAAAAAATATAGGAGTGTATAGTGTAAAAATTAAATTACATAGGGAGGTAGAGGCAACTTTGTCGCTTAGAGTTGTGGAGGAATAGCAATGGCTACAGATTTTGAGCAAGGGTTAGATAAAAGAGAACCCTATGATATAGAAGCAGAAAGAGCCGTCATAGGTTGTATGTTGAGTGTGAGTAGTGTCATTGATAAAGTGATAGCGATACTCCCACCTATTGCATTTTATTCAGACATATTTAGATTTATGTATAACTGTATAATAGAATTACAAAATGATTTAGTAAATGTTGACCTTATAACAGTTAGAAGTAAGATGATACAAAAAGGAAAAAATGAAGCAGAACTTACAAATGAGTTTTTTATAGATATAATCAACACTGCTGCGACATCAGCCAATATAAATGATTACTGTAATATTATAATAGATAAATACATATTGAGAAAAACAATAGAAGCTTCTGATGAGATAAGAGTTCTCTGTTATAAAAATGAAAATTCTGCTAAGGAAGTAGTTAGAATTGGAGAAAAATTATTTTTTGATTTGTCAAAGGATAAAAATCAAAAAGAGTTTTTAACTTCAAGAGAACTTATGCCTGAGGTTTTAGACAGAATAAATAAAGCTGCACAAACAAAAG
>CAMJKC010000068.1 GCA_946406305.1 uncultured Lachnospiraceae bacterium | reverse complement strand
TCTTAGACTAAAATGCATATTTATTTAAAAAACGGAATTTAAAATAAGAATTTACTCGTAAAATTATTTTTAACTTTATATGGAAAAAAATGAAATTATATTGTATAATTTTAAGTGCGACAAAGATTACAATTAATGCATTTTGAATGCAACACATTTTGGTAAAAATGTGGGCTTTTGTTTATAGCATTCAAAATGTTGTAATCTTGTGTCGCAACAAGAGAGCTCACTATTTTTGGTCGTGGCTCTCATGCTGCGACTTTTTATTTACAATTTTTTTAGAGGAGGATTGGTTGTGAGTAATACAAATAATGAAGAATTAGTTAGTCAGGCTTTTGAAAGTATTAATGCGAAAGATTATTCAAATGCAATTAATAGTCTAAAAAGTGTGATTAATAATGATGAAAAAAATGGTAATGCATGGTTCGGGTTATTTTTAGCACTAAATTCTAAACAGAAATTAGAAGATTGTTGCGTAAGTGATTATTTGACTTGCGAAAAATACTTTTCTAATGCTTTAGATTATGCTTCTGGTGATTTGGTGAATAGATTAACAAACTTTAAGACAAAGATTTTGTCGATTGAAGATTTTTTGGATGAAAAATCAAAATTTTTAAATGCTGAAATGCAAATTAATTCTTTTTTAAAGTACGCAGATGAAACAATACAAACAAATGTTTCTAGTGGTTATAAAATCTTAAATGACGCTAAAAAAATTGATAAAATTGATTATACATTATTGAAAAATTATGAAACAACAACCGCAAAGGTAAAATTATTAGTAGAAGGTATAGCAGAGTCTGGTATATTGAAAAAAATAAATAAATTCTCTGATGAGAAGGAAAAAATGCTTCCTGAAATTGATAAGTGTCAGGAAAAAGTAGCAAAGGCACACTCTAAGTTACAAGAAGCAATGGCAAAAGAGAATGCCGCAAGAAATGAATTGAATGCGATTAATAGAGATATAAGTAATGCTGAAAATGAGTTGAGAGCATGTCAAAATAAAATAAATTCACTTGAAAGAAGTATTACTTCAGTTGAAAATAAAATCAGAAATGCAAAAGAAGCCTCAGATAAGAATAGATTTAGAAATCAAAAAGCACAATTAGAAAAAGATGTAAATTATTATGATAGAGAAGCAAATAAGGCTAGTAATGTCATATCTACTTTGAATAAAAAAGTTGCAAATATGGAGCAAAAATTAGATAATGCCATTGAAGCAACGAAAGAGGCTCAAGATAAATATGATACTGAACAGAATAGTTTAAATAAGATTTATGATGAGTTAGAAGATAAGAAGCGAATTGTTTTTAGTGGTTACAATGTTTGTTATGATGAGTTTCATGATACAGTATATGCTGCACTTAATAAAATGTGTGATAATTGTATGAAAATAGAAAGCTCAGCAGATTTATTTTATAGTTTAAATAATCACAATGTGTTTGATGCTGAGTTTAAGAGTTATATATATGATGAGCATGTTGTAAAAGCAATAAATTTTAAAGTAAGAGACAATGACGCTCAAAAATTTGTAGATTATATAGATTCATTAGATTTTAGTCTAAATGAATTTATTAATAATATGGAAACTTATAAAAATGAGGATGATTATGTAAAGGGTAATAATTTATTGTTTGCTGAAGATAATATTCCCAGTATTGTTATTAAAAAGTTAGAAGATGCGAAAAGCATATTTGAAGGAATAGCAAGCTACAAAGAATCTAACACATTAGCGAAATTAGCGACATATCAATTAGGGCTTTGTTTAGTATTTACAAAACCAGATGTAGCTATAAATTATTTAAATAGTTTAGGTAATTATAAAGAATCGTTTAATCTTATAAAAAAAGCTGAAACTTATATCAAACAAACTGAGGCTGATAAAAAAGATAAACTTATATTAAAAGCAATTATTGCAGGATGTTGTATTGCAATAATAGCAATAATAGCAATAATTTATAATGCCGTAAAGTAAAGGAGAAAGTTACTATGGAAAATAAGATATATAAAGATATTTTGGTTGAGTTAAAAAATTCAAAAGATACCTTTGAAAATTATTGGAAAGATTTAATTTCAAAGACAGAGGAAATTTCTACATTGAACAAACAACTGGAGTCATATTATGAGACTTTAGAATCTTATAATAAAGATTTAAGTGAACTATCAGCTATCAGAGAAACCACAATTGAAAGTATTGGCGGTGATGCAAGTATCACTGCAGAGAGTGCGGAAAGTGAAGATGCATCACATGCAACTCAAATAGCTAATATGAAAAATGATTATATAACGAAACAAAAGAAATATAATCATTATCAGGATATTGTATTAAGTTTTGATGAAGATAATTATATTGTTGTTAAATATTTTATGGATTTTGTTAAAGAAAAATATAACAATATTATTGACATTGCTAATAGTAAAGAAGATGAAGTGAAAAATAGTATATCTCAAGAATTGTACGATAGTGAGATAACTAAATTAGGACATGATAGAATTATAAAGATGTTACTAAAAATGAATACAAATTTTTTTCCTCAAGAGAAAAATAAAAAGCAGTATTTACAATATTTAGTATTGACACAGTTAGTAAATATTGATAAAGAAGAAATTTTTATTCGATTAGGTCATTATGAGTTAAACAAGCAACGAAAAGAGTATAACAAAGTGTCAAGTGGTAAAAATTCTAGTGATGTGATTGATAGTGATGTGTATAATCAGTATAAACAGTTTGTGTATGATTATGAAGTTGCAAGTGCCGAATTAGATAGTTTGAAAAACCAGATTGATAATATATTTGATAGTATTCAAAGAAGTGAAGGTATACATAAAGAAGTTAAAAATGAGAATGAGCGTTATATTGATGCGGTTAACAAAAAGAAAGCTGACATTAATGATGTTGAAAACAGAATTAGTGAATTAAAATCAACTATTCAGCAAAAGAATAGTGAACTCGAAAAAATAAAAAGTGATATTAAAGAGAATAATGGTGAAGTATTAGTAAAACAATTAAAAAAATCAGGAATGGTAGACTTAACAAGAAAAATCCATGGTGAAAATGATGAGTTAACTGACGATATTTTGTTTGGATTTTCAAAGGAAAAGAGAATTTATGAAGATTTTTCAATGGATGTAATTGTTTCAAATTTTGTCAATCCGCATAAACCTTTGCTATTAGTCTATGAATGTGATGATAAAGAACAGGAATCAACCAATAATACCTTTTATTCAATCGCTGATAATATTCTAGCGTCTGTTTGGTCAAGTATGTTTGTTCAAGGTTTTGAATTGGAAATTGTTGATAATAGAAACCAAGAAAGAACCGCATTGACAAAAATGAGTGTGACTAATGAGTTTGTTAAAAATGATTTAAAAGAAAAATATAATGCTTTTAAGTTTTCTCGTACAGCGAGCAAAGATTATTTTGAAAAAGTAATACAAGATAGAACAGACAAATTAAATCAAGAAGATATTATTTCTGTCAATGAAAAGAAAAAAGACGATAGTACAATGGAAAAGTATTTATTATTATGCTATAGAGTGTATGAAGAATCTGATATCTCAGTGGATAGATTGTACACCAATTTGAAAGAATGTGACGGCTCTGGTGTTTTCCCTTTCGTTTTCATTGATATGGATACTTATAGTGTAAATAAAGAAAAGTTTGATATGATTTCTAAAAATATGAGTATTAAAATTTTTAAAGTTAAAATAGGTGGAACATATAATGAATACTTAAACTTTACAAAGTAAGGAGGAATTATGAGAATTGAGTTTGGTGAAAATTTTAAAAAAGGAGTAGACACTTTAGTAAACTATATTGAAGAATCAAAAAAAGAAATTGAGACTATTTTTGATGGAGCAGCTGAAGTGATTGAAAAATGCAATAGAACCGATGTTAAAGAAGGCTTTTTAAATTTAGAGAAGTATTATAATGAACAAATTTTAACAGACGAAAAGAAATTGATTAAAGAATGGGCAGAAGGAGAAGGTTCGTGTTATAACTTTGCAAAGATTAATAAAGCAAGTGAAGATTCAATAAAATTTGCAAAAGATCAGCAAGAAGTAATTACTGACAGCATTGATTCGATGGTTGAAATCGATAAAATAAAAGATATGACACTTGGGTCAACAGAATATGAATCGACTAGGCTTGTAACTGATATAGAAAATTTATGTTCTGATGCTAGAAATGTTATCAATCAAATAAACGATGAATATTTTACTGAATTAAATAATAAAGCCACGGAAAATGACGCAATTCAGTCTTTAATAATAGCATTTACTATTATTTCTGGAAAGAATAATATATTTGCTGAAGATGCAATTAAAAAATTAAATGAAAAATTAGGAGAAGGGCTAAAACTTTCAGAGACTGAACATACAAAAGCAACAAATGAGTCTACTGAAAATGTAAAAAAAGCTATAGAAAGCACGACAGCTTTCCTAGATGAATTTAATAAAAATTTTGGAAGTGAGTTAGATTAGGAGATGTTATGGCAATAAAAAGAATAAGTGAAAGTGAGTTAACAAATAAAATAGATAATATAAATGATATTTTTACCTTAAACATGATGAAAAGGCTAGATGGATATATAGCATCTAACAATGATGAGTATCTTAAAATTAATAATTTAATAGATATTAAATCAAATGGTAAGAAAGTAAATTTTTATGAGCCATATGAAAATGGAAAATTAAATATTAAAATTTGTCCTGAGCCAGCAACTATATATGATTATTTAAAATCGGCGAAAAATCCAAAGGAAAAGTTTAATGAGCTAAAAGAAAAATGGGAAGAGATAGAAGTTAGTAAACCTGATAAGTCATTATGGATTAATAGAACGATGAATGGCATAAATTTGCGATTAGGAGATGCGAGAGAAGATTCTAACCGCCAAGACCCAATAGTACTAGGTGATTTAAATGTACATGGTGTTATTGTTGGAAGAACTGGTGCAGGAAAGTCAAATTTATTGAATACAATAATTTTAAATTTGATATCTGAATATGCTCCATGGGAATTAGACTTGTACTTGGTGGATATGAAAAAGGTAGAACTTAGTAGATATATGACGATAGATAGAAACACAAATAACTATAAAACACCACATGTTGTAGCTTTAGGTGCTACAAGCGAAGTTAGATATGTTGTTAGCTTAATATCAAAGATTGAAGAATGTATGCAACGTCGCCAAGATTTATTTAAATTATTAGGAGATGTAAAAAAGATTCAAGACTTTAGAGAAAAATATGGAGTTTGTTTACCAAGAATCCTTGTTTTGATTGATGAATTTCAGCAGTTATTTTCATCTAATAATGCGACAAACAAAGAGATATCAATAATTCAAAACAAAATTTCATCAATTACTAAATTAGGAAGAGCAACAGGGGTGCACATGTTATTGGCATCACAAGAAATGGGTGGTGCGTTGACGGGAAGAGATTTGGCTAATTTTAAAGTTAGAATTGCTTTGCCTTGTGACTCAGGTGTATCTACTGACATTTTAGGTAATAATGCAGCTGCTGAATTAAAGATAGGACAGACACTTGTTAATACAAAAGGCGGTTCATCCTCTCCAAATGATAATGTGTTGTATTCTACTCCGTTTATAGATGATAGTGCTAGAACTGATGAAGAAGGGAATGAAAGAGAATCAATATTAGATGAGTATTTATCATTGATTCATGATGAGGCATCAAAAATAAAGTGGACAAAGAATCAGACAGCATATAGCGAAGATAATTATCCTGATGCAAGCAAGCTATTAAAAATATTAGATAATAAAAGCGTGCGTTCAAAAATAAATGATGCTAAAAAACAAAAAAGTGATTTGACAGATTTTGTTGCTCTAGGCTCACCAGTATTGTTTAATTTAAAAAAGAATGATTTTTCTTCATTTTTCATTGAAAAGGGACGAAAGAGAAATATTGCTGTTGTGGCTTTAAATGATTCGGTGATTGGTGGATTACTAAAAGTTTTAAATACAAATTTAATTAAAAGCGATAATAAGTATTTTAATCGCATTATACTAGAAAGTGAGAGCATTAAATCTGTTTATGATTTTATTGATGATTTTAATTGTAGTGATGTGCCATACGAAGAGAAAACAATTGATGAGTTTAGTACTATTTTTAATATGCAAAAAAGTATATATGAAATACTTGCTGGAATTAGTTATTCATCTGATTCATTTGATTCGTTTAGAGCATTTTTAAGTGAATATATGCTATCTTTTAGCGATGAATTTTATAAGAGTATTTGGATAGGAAAAGATGAAAATTTCAGTATAAAAAAATTTACAGTATATTTAGAGAAATCTATAAAATCTTTTAATGGTTCAATTGAAACGTTTGATGATTTGATAGATAATTATGTTACGAGTCTTAAAAATCAGATAAATGAATATCGCAATCGATTAACAAATAGTCAAGACCCAGCACTAAATAAAGAACTGATAGAAGAAAGTAACTATCTAAGATGTATAACGATATGTGCAAATAAAGTAAATCCTAATAGTCCAAATTGTATATTTAAAAATCAATTTATATCTAATATTTATAACGACTCGGTAAAAAGTAAAAAGTATGTTAATAGTTATTATATTATCAATTGGGTAGTAGGAACTGATAGCATTGATAAGTTATATGATAAGGCGTTAAGCAAGAGAATGGAAAACAGCACAAAATTCAATGAATACTTTGTATTAGTAGGTAATAGCATTGAAACATTAGATTCAAGTTATCGCAATTGTAATTATATCTTTATGAGTACTAATGACGAAAAAATGTATAATTCTTTAAAAGTATCATATTCAATGCGTAGTGAAGAAAATAGAAGTTTTGATTTAAAAATTGTTAATTACAATAAGCAGTTCACATTTAAACCATTTATTTTTGAGAATTTAGGTAAATATGATTTACCATCTGTTTCTTTTGAAGAGGTAGAATTCGATGAGGTATAGTGCATTAAAAGAGGATATTAATAATATCAAAAACATTCAAATTAATTACACTGATTCTTTGAATGAAGTTTTAGATTGCTATGCAACTGAAATTCAGGATTGGGCTAATTCAATTGGTTGTGAGTTGATTAACAGAACAATGAAATACTCTATTGAGTATATTGTGAATTCATATACTGGAGAAATGAAAAAGATAATTAATGATGAGGGATTGATGCCACAATCATTTATTAAAGTAAGTGAATATTGCTGTGCAAGTGATGTTAGCATTCAAGATACAAAAGATTTACAGGACATTGTCAATTCATATTTATTGAATGTAAAAATACCGACACTCGAATTAAAATCAAAAGATAAGTTTGATATTGCAGATGAAAAAATTGAAGAGTTCAAAAAAATAGTTAATTTTCATATAAAGCGAGTGAGTGCTTTATATGAAAATATTGACTATAACGATGTTATAAAAAATAATGTTTTAGCTACCCCATTAATTAGTTATTTATTAACTGCAAGTAGAATTATGACTAGTTATTTTATTGACCAAAACAATATTTACGATAAATATTTGGAATGGTTAAATAAAAATAAAGCAAAAATGAAACAACTTACAAACGAGATGGTAGAAAAATGTAAAAATGATTCTGGAAATGATTTCTTTAATAATCAATTTGCAGGGGCATTGATTGGTGTGACAGGTGCAACTGGTGTATCAGCTTTAGCATTTACAAAACCTACTGGGCTTACAAAATCAGAGAATAATGAGGCTGTTGGCAAAAGTAGTGACAAAAAAAGTAATAAATCTAAGGAAAAAAATGGATTTAAAATAGCTAGAGGGGCATTTGATACTTTAGGAAATGCACTTGGAATTTATGGAGAAGTTGGAGATTATATTATTCCAGGGAGTGGAGTAGTTGGAAAAGCTGGTGCTGCCATATGTAAATTTATTTCGGGGGGATTAAAACAGGGAGAGGATTATTTCGGAAATGCTAATTTAACAGACGGAATATCAAAAGAAAAAGTTCAGGGACAAGAAGATTTTATTAATGAACCAGAAATTAGAGATGCTTTAAAATTAGATGTTGACATGTCTGATTCTGAAAGAAATGCATACTATAAGCAAAATGCTGAAAATATTGAAAATGTAATATCGAAGAAAATATATAATAATCAAAAATATAGGTATTCATTCAATATGAGTGATGCAAATTTAGTTAAGGCTGGTTTAGCTGAACATTATGAAAAAGTTACTGGTAGGAATATTGCAAATACACCGATTACTTTTAATCCATATATCAACAATGTTGTGAATACTCAAGATAAAGATAAAGAAAAAATAAAACCTGAACTCAAGGTTAAAAAGACTCAGATTGACGACTTGAATAAAAAAATTGATGAAAATAAAGATTTTAATAAAATTAATTTTGAAAAGTTAAATAAAGATATAGAAGAAATCAAGAGTAAAAGGTTTGTATATGACCCAAATAAAAAAGAAAACGATAAAGAACCATACGATGGTTTAGTACCTGTTAACAAGGATAGCGAAATGCATAAATTAGTTGAGGCAATTAGCGGACTTACAGATTCGATAAAAGCTCCTAATTTATTAACAAGCAAAGGAAACAGATATAATGATGAAACGATGTCTCAATTATTTGAAGCGATAAAAAGAAACAATAATATTAATGCCGTAGTTAAAGATTTTACTAATAAATCATATGGATATTCAGGTTATAAGGA
>CAMJKC010000067.1 GCA_946406305.1 uncultured Lachnospiraceae bacterium | reverse complement strand
AGACGTTGCGGCTAAACTCCAGGATTATTATGTTTATGATTTTGATGGTGGAGTATATACTGGAAGTGGCTTGGAAACAAGTTACAGGTATAGTAGCAGTCCTTTCGCTATGGTTGTTCTTCCAGATAGAAGCAAAGTTAAGAAAAAAGGATATGTTTTTAAAGGCTGGAAAGAAGTAGGAAGTGATGAGATTATAAATCACATACGAAAAAGTGTAGAAAAAGACTGGAATATAAAAGTTGTATGGGAAGAGGCTATATATAAATCTATTGAATTTAATACTTGGGATTCAAGAAAGCTAAAAACATCATATGGTGAAAATGAAACTTTTGATCCTACATATCTAATAATAAAGGTTAAATATGAAAATGATGATTATGAAGAAGAAGTAAAATATAGTGATGAAAATAAAAATGAATTTTCATTTAATCCATCACTTACTACTATTCTTACTAAAACTAATACAAAAGTAACTGTTACTTATCATGGTAAATCAGTAGATATACCTATACATGTTGAAGGCTCATATAAAATTGATTTTAATTTAAATGGACTTGGAGATAATTTTACAAAATATGTTGTAGAAAATACAAAGGTAGATAAGCCAGAAGATCCTATAGCAACTGGGTTTATATTTAAGTATTGGTATGAAATAGATGAAAATACTCCATTTGATTTTGGACAAGATATAAATATGGACAAAACAATATATGCAAAATGGGAAGAAAATACATATGGCATAATATATAATGAAAATGGTGGAAGTTATAAAAATGGTTTTACTAAAAAAACACAAAGAAAATGGTCAGAGAGAGTAGTTCTTCCAACAAGTGAAGATATAGAAAAAGTAGGTTTCACATTTGGCGGTTGGTACGAGAATGATGATTTTAGTGGTAGTAAAGTTACAGAAGTTAAAGCAAATACATCAGAACAAAAAACATTTTATGCAAAGTGGAACGGCATAAGATATAATTTAACACTTAATGTAAATGGAGCGACAGAAGTTCCAACGACATTACCGACTTCATATGTTTCAGGAGAAGGGGTAGTTCTTCCTATGGATTTGAAAAAAGAAGAAATTCCAATATCAGCATGGTATGAGAATTATAATGCTGAGACTGAAGAGTATAGTGGACAGTCATATATAAGCATAGGAAAAGATATATATGGAGATAAGGTTTTATATGCGAGATTTGGAAGACCACTTACAGTATCATTTGATCAAAATGGTGGCACAGGGAATATGGAACCACAGACAATATATGAAGAAGTTAAAACAAAATTAAAAGCAAATGGATTCACAAGAAGAGGTTATAATTTTTCTGGATGGCAAGGAAGCAATGGAGCAAGATATGGAAATGGTGACGAAATAACAATAACAACCAATATATCGCTAAAGGCAATGTGGACAAGGATAAGTACACGAGGTGGTGGAGGCGGTGGTGGAGGTGGTGGAGGCGGCGGAGGTGGTATACGAAGAAATGCCGCAAATACCGCTGGTGATTTACCTTTTGCAGGAGGTGGCTTACCACCAAATAATAATAGTGTAGGGGGACCTGTTGCAGGAGGCGGTTTATTGCCAAATGCAAATGCTACACCTATGTTTACACAAGTAGGATTTGCGAAAAATATTCAACTACCTACAAGTAATTCAAATGATGCAAAATGGGTATTTGACCAAAATATAAGTAAATTTAAATTAAACTTTCCTATAAATGGTAGAGTAGAAGCAGCAAAGAATGGATTTTATACAATAAATGCAACTGAAGTAAAAATGATTAACAATCAACAAGTTCCTACACCAGTTCAAAATGTATATTGTTTTGATGTAAATGGGAATATGCTTACAGGGTTTGTAAAAACAGTTGACAATAAAACTTATTATTTTGAGCATAATAAAACAGCGGATGAAGGTAAGATGGCAATAGGGTATAGACAGATAGCTGGTTCGTGGTATTATTTCAACTCTGATGGCTCTATGTTAATTAATGGTAAAACTAGAGATGGCAGAACTGCAGGAGCAGATGGGAAAGTACAAATATAAATTTTAAAAAACTCGTGTAAAACGAGTTTTTTTATTGTTAAAAAATATATAAAATAGGAAAGTATAAAATGAATATAAATTATGAGTTTTATTAGGTATTTATTGATATGAATAAGTAAATGTGTAACTTGATAAAAAAATATATTTTATGTATAATAAATTATTGTAAAATAATTTATGGAGGGGAATATAATCATTTTTGATTATGTTTTATAAAAGTGATGAAAGTAGTAATTTTAGCTGGTGGACTTGGCACAAGGATATCTGAAGAATCAAAATTCAAGCCAAAGCCAATGATTGAAATAGGTCAAATGCCAATCTTATGGCATATTATGAAATCTTATTCTCATTTTGGATATAATGATTTTATTATTTGTGCAGGTTATAAACAGCATATTATAAAAGAGTGGTTTTATAATTATTTTATAGATAGATGTGACATTAAATTTAGTTATAAAAATGAAAAAAATGATTTTACGATACTCAAAAATAAAGTTGAACCATGGGAAGTGTCAGTTGTAGACACAGGTTTAAATACTATGACAGGTGGTAGAGTAAAAAGAATAAAAGAATATGTTGGTAATGAAACCTTTATGCTTACTTATGGAGATGGAGTTTGTGATGTTAATATAGATGAATTAGTAAAATTCCATAAGTCTCATGGCAAGATTGCAACAATAACATCAGTCATACAAAAACAACAAAAAGGTGTGCTTGATATAAGTGAACTTGGAGCTGTTAGAAGTTTTAGAGAAAAAAAGAGTAATGATGGTGCGGCAATTAATGCAGGCTTTATGGTTTTGGAACCTAAAGTTTTTGATTATTTAAAGAATGATGAAACTGTGCTTGAAACAACTCCTATGGAAAATTTAGCAAAAGATAGAGAACTCATGAGTTATGTGCATAATGGTTTTTGGCAATGTATGGATTCTTTAAGAGAAAAAGAGATACTTGAAGAAATGTGGAAAAAAGGAAATGCTCCTTGGAAGGTGTGGAACGATTAATGGGAAGAGAAGAAGAAAGAGATTATATTTTAAAATTAGTTGATGAATATTCAAAAAAATATTTATCAAATGTTGAAACAAAAAAATTTGAAGTTGGAGAAAAAATACCATATTCTGCTAAAGTTTTTGATGAAAAAGAAGTGGTAAATTTAGTTAGTGCTTCACTTGATTTTTGGCTCACTCAAGGTAGATATTATGATGAATTTGAAAAAAAATTATCAGAGTATTTGAATGTAAAATATGTGTCATATGTAAATAGTGGCTCATCTGCAAATTTGCTTGCATATGCTGCACTTACATCTCCTCTTTTAGGAGATAGACAAGTAAAAAAAGGTGATGAGGTAATAACAGTTGCTTGTGGATTTCCAACTACCATTGCTTGTATTGTTCAGTTTGGGCAAATTCCAGTTTTTGTTGATATGGATATCCCGACATATAATATTTCAGTAGAAGAATTAAAAAAAGCAATTACAGATAAGACGAAAGTGATAATTTTAGCTCATACGCTTGGAAATGCATTTGATATAAGAAGTATAAAAAAAATATGTGATGAGAAAAAAATATGGCTCATTGAAGATAATTGTGATGCTCTTGGAACTGAAGTTTTGATAAATGGTGAGTGGAAAAAAACTGGAACTATAGGAGACATAGGGACATCTTCTTTTTATCCTCCACATCATTTAACTACTGGTGAAGGTGGCGCTGTTTATACAAATAATCCATTGTTAAATAAAATAATACTTAGTATGAGAGATTGGGGTAGAGATTGTATATGTAAGAGTGGAGTAGATAATACTTGCAACCATAGATATGATGGAAGTTATGGATTATTGCCAAAAGGATATGACCATAAATATGTATATTCTCATTTTGGATTTAATTTAAAGGCTACAGATTTGCAAGCAGCAATAGGTGTAGCACAAATAGATAAAATTGATTACTTTGTAGAGAAGAGAAGAGAAAATCATAAATACCTATTAGACAAATTGAAAGAATTGAATGTAGATAAGTATTTAATTTTACAAGAAGCCCTACCTGACTCAAAACCTTCTTGGTTCGCTATGATACTCACTTGCAGAGAAAATGTAAACCGTGAGACTGTCGTAAGGTATATAGAAAGTAAAAATATTCAAACGAGAATGTTATTTGCTGGAAATATGACAAAGCAACCTGCATTTGTAAATTATTATAAGAATAATGATGATTATAAAATAATTGGGGAATTAGTGAATACAAATAAAATTATGAAAGATACTTTTTTGGTAGGTATTTATCCAGGGCTTGATAGAGATAGGTTAGATTATATAGCCAAAATAGTATCAGAAGCAGTAATGCAATAAAGAATTAAGTAAATAAAAAAGGTATAATTGATGAAGCTAAAAAAATTTTATAAACTTGGAGGATTTATGAAAAAGAAATTTTATTTTAGTTTCTTATTTTTATCATTTGTATTTGTTTTAATAAGTTGTAATACTCATGATAAAAATATTGCTGAGGCACCAATAGTAGAGACTTATTTTACAGCGATAGAATCAGAGACTGAAAAAGTAGTAGATACCTCATTTATATCTACAGAATCAGAGAATGAAAAAGTAGTTGAGACTAAGGTGCAAAAAAAAGTAGAAGAACTTAAATTAACGATAGATAATATACTTTTACTTGATGATTCAAAAATAAAAACTTTTAATGATAAGAAAATTTTTAAAAGCATAGATGAATATCCAAAAGTTGATGGTTCTACAGCTATGCTTCCGTTTATGGCAAAAATTATGGAAGATACATGTGGAATTGAAAAAGAAGAAAGTGAAGAAAATACGACATGCAGCAAGACCGCAAAAGCATGGCTTAATCTAGCAGATGGCATAAAAGATTTATTAGTAGTAGGTGAGCCTCCAGTTGAAACAAAATGGAGAATTCTTGAAAGAAAGAAACAGATTTTATATGCACCAATCAGAAGTGATGGACTTATATTTATAGTTAATAAAGATAATCCAATTGATTCTTTGACTGAAGAAGAATTAATAAAAATTTATACGGGTGAAGTTACTAATTGGAAAGAACTCGGTGGCAATGATATGGAGATAAAAGCATTTCAGAGAAATGAAGACAGTGGTTCTCAGTCTAATTTTAGGAAATTGCTTATGAAGGATGTTGAGCCTGTAAAGGCAGAATTTGATAGACAAATACCAGATATGGGTGGATTAGTAGATGCGATCGCTGATTTTGATGGCACTAGTAATGCCATAGGATATTCAATGTATTATTATGCTAATTATATGTATACAAAAGATAATTTAAAAATGCTTAAAGTAAATGGAATAGCACCGACAGATGAAAGTATAGCAAATGGCACTTACCCACTACTATCAAAAGGATATGTTGCTATTAGAAAAGAAACAGATGAGAATAGCAATGTAAAAAAATTATATGATTACATAAGATCAGAAATGGGTAAAAATATTTTGAAGGAACTTTTATATATACCAGTATATAATGAAAAATAATTATAAAAAAATAACATCGTTAATTTTAATTATACTATTTACAGTGCTACAGTTTTTTTCGTCTTATTCATATATTAATTTTTTTATTATACCTCAATTTTATGAAACAAATGATGATGGGATTTTAATTATTAAAAGAGGAAAAAACAAAAAATTTGTAGACAAAGAAGGAAAAGTTTTAGCTGAAGTAAATGGCGAGTATTCATATTTAAAAAAGATTTATGATATAGAAACTAAAAAAATAAAATACTTAGTTTCGGATAATATAAGATATGTTGACGAAGAGTATCATGCTGGATATTCATTTTATAAAAATGAAGATGTTAAAATATGTACACTTGACGGAATTCCAATTAGTGAATTTTCTGAAAAACATTTTAATGGTGATATTTCAATATGCTTTTCATATAAAAATTATCTTGTATATGTAAAAGAGTGGCATGTGTTAGGAAACGGAATACCTAATCACGATACATATTCATATATTAATTTATTTGATATAGAAAAGAATGAAGATAATAAAGTTTTTGATGAAGTTTTATTAAAAGAAGAAAGAGATGATTGGAGATATGGCTATGCAAGCGGTATTGGAAATATTGAACATATACATTTTGATGCAGATAATTCCTTATTAAAAATTTATATTAAGACAGGTGATTATAAAAATAATAAAGATGAATACATAAAAGGGAGAGAGATAGGATTATCTTTTAATCCTTTAACTAAAGAAGTTTCAAAAATTGATTATGTGCCATATGGAAAAGAAGAAAAAGAAGAAAAAAATATTAATCCAGCTTTCTCATCAAATATTTTTGCTTTGTGGGACGATAATGCCAAAAGAAATGAAATGTATTCTGATAAACTAAAAAAATTAAATATAGAAAACTATGTAGACTTTTCTGTAGATGGTGATAAGATTTATGTAATGGCATTTACAGATAAAATAAATAGAAATTTGCTTTTAGAAGAATATAGATATGATGTATATGATGAAGATGGGAAAATAATACTTAAAGATTTGCCAATATGTAAAAAACATACAATCATACATATGCATGTTAATTATGACGATTATTGGATAAAAGATCTTAATACTTATAGTGATGAACATTCGGAACACCACTGGTGTATTGAAGGTGTTGCTAAAATGCAGATGAAAAATAGATATTATTATGCTTATAATAAAGGACTTTATGATTTAAAAAGTTATAATGGTAAAGTGATATTTGATAATATAGATGATTATACAGTAGATGGCAAGTTTTATGATATATACTGTTTTAAAAAAGATGGAATATGGTATTTGTATGATGCCTTCTCGAATGAGATATTTGCAAAAAATTTTGATCCTAATTATGTATCTTGGGATATTTTAAATTTAGGGGAAGAAAAATTTATAAGATTTACAATGGATGATGATAAGATGGCTTTATACGATAAAGATGGTAAAATTCTTATGAAAAATCTAGTCAAATGTGAGCCTTCAAATAATAAATATTTTCAAGTTGAGAATGCTTTTAATTATGGATTTATCGATAAAAATGGTGAATGGGTAGTAAAATATCCAGCTTTTGATGTTATAGATGATTAAAACACTGATGAGCTTATTTTTTATAATAATATGGCATATGTCAACTATTAAAAGTGTTTTAACAAATGAAAAATATAAAGGCGATTGTCTTTTGCAAAAAGGATATACATCTGATTTTTTAACTAAAAAAAGAAAAACAAAAAACGGGGAATTGCCACAGTATTATATTGAAGATGACCACGAAAGTATAAGTGATAGTGAGATAAAGATTAGGTGAAGAGATGGGAGGGAAAATTAGTATTGACAAAATAAGGGATTTAAATTATAATAAATATAATGGATGATAGGAAGTTAAAAGTTTATTTAGATACATCAGTAATCAGTTATCTTAAACAAGATGATTCACCAGATGAGACAAAGATAACTTTGAGATTGTGGGAAAAGTTTAAAACTGGTATTTATGGTATTTATTTATCTCAAGTTGATTTTACTGAAATGGATAAATGCGAAGAACCCAAATTATCGTTTTTGAAAGAAAAACTTAATGAGATAGATTTTGAAATACTTGAAGTAAAATCATCGACACAAGCTTTAGCAAAAGAGATAATAAATATGGGAATATTGACTGGCAAGAGCTTTGATGACTGTACTCATATTGCAGTTGCTATTGAAAATGAATGTGATATTATAGTATCTTGGAACTTCAAGCATATGGTAAATATAAAAACAATAAATGGTGTGAGAGCCATAACAATTTTGAAGAATCAAAAGAATATAAATATTCTAAATCCTTTAACTTTGTTAGAAATGGAGGTATAGATATGAAACATTTAAATGGTAAGTATGATTTAACTGTGGATGATATTCACGATATAAGAGAAGAAAATTCAAAAATGACTGAAAAAATGTCATATGATGAATTAAAAAAGTATTATGATGATGCTGTTAAAAATTTTTTTGATGCTGCACCAAGAGATAAAGCATTAGCATAAGGAGTTCACGATGGAGTTTCTACCTATAGTAGAGAGAGAGAGTATCTCTTTTAATTGGTAATTTAAATTACCAAAAATTTTATAATGAAAATAATAAGCCAGTATGCCGAGAGGTGTAGTGGCTTTTTTATTATATAAAAATTATAAAAGGAGATTTTGAAATGGTATTGAGTAAAGATGAACAAATAGTTTATGATTTATTTTGTAGTCAGCAGCAGAAGGAGTTATTTAGTGAAATGTCCGATGAAGAAATTGAGAGAGTATGTGAAACTCTTGTTTCAAAAGGGTATATGAAAAAATCGCAAGCGAATATTATTGGAGGTGGCTGTATAAAAAAATATAAGCCAATAATTATTTAAAAAGAATTTTTATAAATAAATTAAATTTTTGTTAATGTATACTAGATCAAAAATTTTTTTAAAGGTATTTTTTTAATTAATAATCATATGAGGAGGGGAAAAATATGAGTGTACCATACAAATGTCCAAATTGTGGAGCAAGTTATCCAATGTGGAAAAAAATTGATAATTCAAAAGAAGGATTTAGTCTTGGGAGGGCTGCTATTGGTGGCGTATTACTTGGACCAGTAGGTTTATTAGGTGGAGCTTTAGGTAAAAACAAATCTGTTTATATGTGCTCA
>CAMJKC010000066.1 GCA_946406305.1 uncultured Lachnospiraceae bacterium | reverse complement strand
AATTATTTTGATTATAGTATTTTTTATAGGTAGAAAAATATGTACTTTAGACATTATAGATTATGAAAAAAATTGTTCAGAGTTTTTGATATTGAATATATCAACATTTTTATTAATTGTAACTTCATATGCTTCAAAAATATTTGAATTAAATCCTAAAATTTATACAAAATTGTCATTAGTTGATGCCAATCAGTATATATTTGTTATTTTAAGTTTTTACATACTTATAATTTTATGCTATTTAATATTTAAAAATCAATCGGTATTTTATAGTGATTTTTTTAAAATAAACATATTTTTTTGGAGTTTGCTAATTGTTGTAAAAATCTTTACCGGTAGTACATATGTTGCTGGAATAATGTGTGCCATAGTTTTGTTAATATATAATTACTGTGTAAATATAAAAGTAAAGAACAAGGAACTATATAGTGAGAAAATAGTATTTAGCAGTAAAAAAATTCTTTTTATTTGTTTGTTTCCAATTATATACTGCTTAACATATGAACTTTTTTTCATTGTGAGAGAAAAAGTGGCTTTTGATATTATAGTATTGAATACTAATATATGTATATCAATACTATATTTTATTATTTTTTTATTATTATCAATAGTTTTAAACAAGAAGAAAATTGTAATTAATGATAATAGTATATTGTTGTTGAGCATAATTTCAATATTAGTCTTTATATATCTTAATACAAAGAGTAGTTATATTTTAAATTATAATGATTATGCAAATATTTTTGAGTTAGGAAATAATACAGTTATATATGAAAGTGTTAAATATGGGAAAGTACCATTTATTGATTATTTCCCAGCACATGCACTATATGATATTTGGACACAATTTTTATATTACATAGTACATAAAAATGTATTAGGTATATTTTTAACACCATATCATGGTTTTATAGATATTATTGGCTATATGACATTATTTTGTTTAATTTATTTATTATTTGATGATATAAAATTTGCAATATTATTTATTATATTTATGCCATTAGATGTTGCTGGATTTAAAAACATTACATTTAATTTGATTTCTCCAGTTTTATTGGTTTTATTAATAAAAAAGTTTAGCATAAAGAACATATGGCTATTTTGGACTATAACTTTAATAAATGCGTTTTATTTATATGATGGTGGAATAACCCTTGGAATAGCATCTATTTTTTCATATATTTTATATTGTGTTTATAATAAAAAAACTAAATACTTAATTGAATTTGTGACAACGGGAATTATAATCGGATTTATAGTATTGTTATTGCTTGTTTTATATGCATTTGAAAATAGAATCAATATTGTTTCAAGAGTTTTAGAATGGAAATCATTAACATTAAATTCATTTGCAACTTTAGCACACACAAATTTAGGGAATTATTCTTCGTTACAGTATTTTATCTCTTATTTTGCATTTCCGGCATTTGCTGTATTGGGTATTATTTATTCTGCTGCAAATCTATTGTTTAATAAAGAGCAAAATATATATATTTATATTCTAATTATTTTTTCTATATCACAAATATTATACATTTCTAGAGGCATAGCTTTTCATAATTATTTAATAACACAAGGAACAACAGGGGTGTTGTTTAATTATTTTTCATTTACATTTTGTATATTTTTTATTGCAATTACGAATGGTAAAAATGATATAAATCGTAATAAAATTCAATATTTGTTAGCATATTCAGTGTTAATAATTATTATTCCTATGCTTTTGACATTTAAACCTGCTAATTATACATCATCATTAGCTGGTAAAATAATTAATGTTAGTTTGCAGAAAGATGATATAAGAAAGAATGAAAAATATATTCAAGTAGACGCTGATAATAAAACAAAAAAATTATATGGTGATTTTAAAACTATATTTGATACATTACTTGACACTGACGAGACATTTATAGATTTTGCCAATGTAACATCTGTTTATGCATATGCAAATCGTAAACTTCCAGTATATGTTGCGCAATCTCCAGGACTTTTAAGCGATTTACAATCTCAACATGATTTTCTAGAAGAAATTAGCACATACAAAGTTCCACTTGCAATATTAGGAAATTCAAAAACATCTTATGTTCAACATATTTATGATGTTCAACATAATGTGAGATACTATACTATTGCTGAGTACATTTATAATAATTATCGTCCATTAGTTAGTATAGATGAAGTTGTTATTTATTGTTTGAATAATAAGTACAATGAATATATAGAAAAATTACGAAATTTGCCTTTTAAAATTATTGACTATGGATATGATTATAATAATCTCGTAAATGATAAAATTATATATAATTATGGACATGATTATTATATTAAAGACTTAGCTTATGTCATGGGTAAATATGAAAATTTTGATAATGATAAAATAATTTATAGTGATAACAGCAGGCTGCTATATAATATTGATTTTCAAAGAGATAAAAATTATGCATATTATTTGGTTTTTGAAATTATCAATAAATATGAGAAAAAAGATATTAGTATTGAGCTATTTGATGATAAAAATATTATAGACGGATTTAGGTATAATTTGTTTTTGAAGGAAGGCAATAATAAATATGCATTAAGAATATCACAAGATTATTTATTGTTGTGTGATGATAAAATTAATAGTATAAGATTCAATGGTATTAATGACGCAGATGACATACAAGTTAAAATAATAAAGAGGAAAGTGGAGAAATAAATATGAAAATAGCATTATGTTTATTAACATGGAATGAATTGGAAGGATGCAAACACGATATTCCATTAATTGATAAGAATAAATTTGATCAAGTATATTGTATAGATGGTGGAAGTACTGATGGCACAGTTGAGTACTTAAAAGAAATTGGCATAGAAGTTATGCAGCAGTCAAAAAAAGGATACAATGCAGCTTGTAAAGATGCAGGATATAATTGTATGTGTGATGCATTTGTAATATATCATCCTAAAGGTACAATACC
Organism: uncultured Lachnospiraceae bacterium; assembly: GCA_946406305.1. GTDB lineage: Bacteria > Bacillota > Clostridia > Lachnospirales > Lachnospiraceae > UBA3633. The sequence continues at coordinate 5,769 of CAMJKC010000066.1, read as the reverse complement.
AATAGATGACATTTATAAATTTAAGACTTTTTTTGACCAAGGATATGAGTTTGTTATAGGAAGTCGTATGATAAAAGGAGCACACAATGAAGAAGATGACAAAATAATTAAATACCGAAAATGGTTTGTGATTGCATTAGCATTTTTAGCAAAATTGCTATTTAAAAGAGAAGGAAATACTACTTGGGATGTTTTACATGGTTTTAGAGGTATGACGGTTAGTGCTTTTAAAAAAATGAATATTTCTGATTACCCAATGTCGTTTGATATAGAAACATGTTGTAGAGCATATAAGTTTAGAATAAAAAGAATAGAGTTCCCAACAATTGAAAGTGAAAGAATAGCTGGTAGTACACATTTTAAGGCATTTGAAACGGGGAAAAAATTAATTAAGTATATTTTTTGGGAATTATTTAGAAAGGATTAAAATGAAGTATAAATATATAATTCTAGGTGCTGGTCCTGCAGGTTTAACATTAGCAAATGTTTTAAAACAAAATAATGAAAATAATTTTTTACTATTAGAAAAAGAAAGTGAATGTGGGGGATTATGCCGTTCAAAAGTAATCGATGATGCATACTTGGATATTGGCGGTGGACATTTTTTAGATGCTGATAATGTTGAAGTATGTGATTTTTTATTTAATTTTATGCATGAAGATGAATGGAATAAATTTGATAGAATTAGTAAGATTGAACTTGATTCGGAGTATATCAATCATCCAATAGAAGCAAATATCTGGCAACTATCACAAAAATTGCAAATTGAATATTTGAAATCAATCGCAATTGCTGGATGTAATCTTAATAAACCTAAACCTGAAAAATTTGTTGAATGGATATATTGGAAGTTAGGAGAAAAAATTGCAAATGATTATATGATACCATATAATCAAAAAATGTTTGGTGAAGAATTAAATGATTTAGGGACATACTGGTTGGAAAAATTACCAAATGTAAGTTTTGATGAAACGCTTTTATCGTGTCTTAATAAAAAAGCATATGGGAAAGAACCAGGTCATACAAGATTCTATTATCCAAAAGAATATGGGTATGGTGAAATATGGAATAGGATGGGTGAAAATATAGCTAACAATTTATTGCTAAATAAAAAGGTTACAAAATTAAATATATTAGATAAATCCATAGTAACTGATGATGAAAAATATGAATTTGAAAGTATTATTTCAACAATTCCATGGATAAGTTTTGAAGAAATAATAGGTGCACCAGATAGTATCGTTGATTCTATTAAAAAGTTAAAAATTTCATCTACAATTATAGAATATATAAATCAAAATATAGATACTAATGCACATTGGATATATTATCCAAGTTTAACAAAAAAGTACCATAGAATATTGTTAAGAAAGAATTTTTTACCTAATAGTAAAGGATATTGGACTGAAACCAATAAAAATCGTTTTGACTATAATACTAATAATTTTTATTATGAAAATGAATATACATATCCATTAAATACTATAGAAAAGCCTATAATAATGAATAATTTACTAAATTATATGAAAAAATATAATGTTTATGGACTTGGAAGATGGGGAGAACATATTCATTATAATTCTGATAAGGTTGTAAAGTTGGCAATGGATTTGGGTAAAAAGTTGTTAAAATAATGATATTTTGTTATAATTAAATTATAATAGTTTGAGGAGTATTTATTATGATAAAAAAGGTCATTATTTCAGGAGCAAACGGATTTCTTGGGAATGCATTGCTAAAGAATTTTGTTACAAAAAGAATAAAAGTATTTGCATTAACTAATGATTTATCTAAAGTAGATAAAAAAATATTAAGAAATGAATATATTGACTGGATTGAAATTAATGTCGATTTCATTGAAGATATAGAAAGCAAAATTAGAGACACAGATATAGATGTGTTTTATCATTTCGCTTGGGAAGGAAGTAGTGGAAGCTTAAGAGGTGATTATAAAGTACAAATAAATAATATATATAATGCTTGTGATGCGGCCATAGTAGCAGCAAAACTTGGATGTAAAAAATTTGTATTTGCAGAATCTATAATGGAATATGAGATCAAGGAAGCAATTGATTTAAAAGATGATGTTTCAATAAATACATTATATTCTACAGCAAAACTTGCAGCTAAGTATATGTCAAAAACTGTATGTCAAAAAGAAGGTGTAGACTATATTGGTGCATTGATATCAAATGTGTACGGACCGGGAGAAAAGAGTGAAAGATTAATTAATACAACAATTAGATCATTAAATGCAAAGAAACATTGTAGTTTTTCTTCAGGTGAACAGTTATATGATTTTATTTATATTGATGATGCGGTTGAAATACTTAAATTGATTGGTGAAAAAGGTGAAAAAAATGAATCATATTATATTGGCAATACTAAACAAAAAAAGTTAAAAGAGTATATTATAGAACTGTGTGATACGATTGAAGAAAATGAAACATATAAGAATTTACTTGGATTCGGGGAATTACCTAATCCCAAAACAATATTAGATTTTAATGAATTTGATACAAAAAAAGTATATGATAAATTTGGATATGAACCAAAAGTTTCATTTGTAGAAGGAATAAAAAGAACATATGAAAGTATGAGGAGAGAAAATGACTAATTTTGAATTTGTAAAAACTGAGTTAAAAGATTCGATGCTAATAGTCCCATTTTTTAGTGGGGATGCTCGAGGTAGTTTTGAGAAAATTTTTGAAAAGAACATTTTTAATACTGCGGGCATTAATTTTAACTTATCTGAAGCTTTTATGTCAATTTCTCAAAAAAATGTTATTAGAGGAATGCATTTTCAATATAAAAATCCACAAAAAAAAATTGTAACTGTTTTGAAAGGTGAATGTGTTGATATTATTGTTGACTTAAGAGAAAAAAGTGACACCTATTTAAAATATCAAACTTTTATATTGAATGATACAAACCATAATTTACTATATGTTCCTCATGGATTTGCACATGGCTTTTTATCTATGACTGATGATATGCATATGTTGTATTTATGTGATGGGGCTTATTATAAAGAGTTTGATACAGGGATAATGTTTGATGATAAAGTTTTGGATATTAAATGGCCAATAAAGGACATGAATGAAGCTATACATAGTGAGAGAGATATGAAATTATTGTCTTTTGAGGATTTTACTAAATTAGATGCTTTTAAGGATTTATAAATAATGAACATTTTACTAATTGGAGCAACTGGATTTATTGGTACGAACTTGGCATTGAAATTAAGCAATGGTAATGACAAGCTTTTTTTATTGTCAATGAAAATAGATAATGAGTATAAAGAATTATTTATAGACAAAAATGTAGAATTTATTGAAACTAATATAACTAATGAGACCAATTTTGATTCTATAACAAAAAATATTGATACTGTATATCATTTGTTTTGCTCGTGTGTGCCAGCTAATTCAAATTTAAATATTAAAAAAAATATAATAAATGATGTAGAAATTACTATTAATTTGCTTGATTCAATGGTAAAAAATAATTCAAAAAAAATAATTTTTATTTCATCAGGTGGGGCAATATACGGAAATAATAATTTTGCACCAAATGAAACCACGCCCACAAATCCAATTACTGCTTATGGCATACAAAAAAATACTATAGAAAAATTGTTATTCATGTATCAATATAATTATGGATTGGATTATCGTATTATTAGACTCAGTAATCCATATGGAAAATATCAAAAACCAAATTCAGGTCAAGGTTTAATATCAACATTTGTGTATAATGCAATGAATAATTTGGAACTTAATATTTATGGTGATGGAACTAATGTACGAGATTATATTTATATTGATGATGCAATCAATGGAATAATAAATATTGCTGGCGATAATTCATTATATAAAATTTATAATTTAGGAAGCGGAAAAGGAACTTCTATAAATGAAATAGTTAATTATATAAAAATATATGTAAACAGTGATGTTGATATAAAGAATACTGACAAAAGAATATCAGATGTAAAATCAATAATTTTGGAAATTAGTCGTTATGCTAAAGAATTTGGAAATCCCGTAAATATAGATATTGAAAAAGGTATAAAAGATTTATATAAACATTTGAAGGAAAAATATGGGAAATAATAATTTGCATTTATCATTATGCATACCTACAAATGGTATGGTTGAGTGGATAATTCCAGTTATCAATAGTATTTATTATCAAAATATTGATGATAATTTATTTGAAGTTGTTGTTACTGATAATGGAACTGGCGAAGAGTTACATGAAAAAATAAAAGAAATAATGACAATGCATAATAATTTAATATACAAAAAAACAAATTCATTATTATTTCAAAATCAAATTGATTGTTTTAAATTAGCAAATGGAAACCTTGTAAAGTTTGTTAATCATAGATTTACATTATTAAATGGAACACTTGAAAAACTTATTAATATATCTAAAAATCATAATCAAGATAAACCGATTATATATTTTTTAAATAAAAATATTAAAAAAGTTTGTACAAATAAATTATTAAACTTTGATGAATTTATATTTAATTTAAGTTACTATTCATCGTGGTCAGGGGGTATTAGCTATTGGAAATGTGATTTTGATAGAATATTCAACAAGTCTGAATATGATAAGTATTTTCCACATTTAGATATTTTATTTTCTTTCAAAGATAATAGAAAATATGAAATTAATAATGAAATACTTTTTGAAAGTTTACCACATGATGTGTTAAAAAAGGGGAAATATGACTTATTTGATGCATTTTTAGTTGATTTTATGGATAATATATATTCATTATACAAAAATAGTTTTATTTCAAAAAACACATATAAAAAAGTTAAATGTGATAATCTTTTTTTTTGTATAAGTCTGCATTTTGAATATGTAGTTAGAAAACAAAAATGCTCTTACATTTTACGAAATTTTTGGAAATCTTTCATTAAATACTATAATCCTTATGATTTTGCACTTGGATATTTAATAGTTATTATAAAAATACTTATAAGCAGTATGAAAAAAATTTTAAACTTAATAATATAAAATGAAAAATAAAGATATAAAAAATATTATATACAATTCTATAAAAACATGTTTATCAATAATATTTCCAATAATTGCATTTCCGTATATTTCTCAAGTATTACAGGCTGAAAATGTTGGTAAATTAAATTTTTCTCAATCTATTGTGAGTTATTTTGCTTTACTTGCTTCTTTAGGTATATCTACATATGCTATAAGAGAATGTAGTAGAGTGAGAAACAATAGGAAAGAATTATCTAATATAGCGAGTGAAATATTCTCAATAAATTTATATACATCAATTTTTGCTCTATTACTTTTAATTATTGTAATGATATTATATAAAAAAATATATAGTTATTGGTTGCTAATATTAATATATTCTTTTAATATATTTTCAACTACTTTTAGTATGGATTGGATAAATATTGCAGTTGAGAATTTTAAATTTATAACAGTGAGATCTTTTATATTTCAAATTTTGTCAATAATAGCAATGGTTATTTTTGTAAGAAGCAAAGAAGATTATGTTGAATATGCTATTATAAGTATTGCTTCTAATTTTTTGTTATGTATTTCTAATATAGTTTATCGAAAAAGATTTTGTGATATTAGATTTATTATTAAAGTAGATTGGCGAAAACATATAAAGCCAGTATTTTTCTTATTTGTTACTGTGCTTTCTCAAAATATATTTAATAATTGCGATATTACTATGATAGGTTTAAGTTTAGGAGACTATCATGTAGGTCTTTA
>CAMJKC010000065.1 GCA_946406305.1 uncultured Lachnospiraceae bacterium | reverse complement strand
CACACAAAAAAAATACTTGTATTTTAATACAAGTATTTTTTGTTGTTAAACAAATATTGGTTTTAGGTTATAGAATTAGTTCTTATTTTAGCTTGTCTATTAAGGAGCTTATGTCTTGTAGGTTTGTTTTTAACTCTTTGTCATTTTCGTCTTCGTCAAAAACTTCTTCTATCTCTTCATCTATTTCATATAACTCCTTCGGCTTTCCATTATTATTCGTCTCTTGCCCATATCTTCTCCTATTTGAAACATTTGGATCATATACTTCTCCGTTTATAGCGAATTGTTTGCCATTTAAGCCTACCATTAATTTCATTGCTGTATTTACACCTTCTACCAATATCCATGTTCTGTATGTAAATACATTAATAAGCATTTCGCTAAACAATCCTTCCTCTCCCTCTCCTGCCAATATTCCTGTTGCTGGGTCTAATTCTGCTTCCTGTATAGTTGTCGCTGTTCCTAATGCACAGTTCGTCAATGTTACATTATATGATGTTCCCTCTGGTTTTATTATTTTTCCATTTGTCAATATCATCTTGTTTCCATTTAGACATATTATTAGGTCTCCTGTCAACACCATATCTGGGCCATCATAGTATGCTACTCCATCTTCTGACTCTGTATATACAAAGTATTTTCCTTCTGTTATTGTAAAGCTTCCATCCCATGCCTCAAATACATCTATATCGTGTGTCCCTCTATGTGGACATGGTTCATTTATTCCTGCTCCACATAATTTGTGTTTATGGTTATTTTCAAATGTAGGTGCTAAATATACTCTCGTTTTATCTTCTTTTACTACTCTCTCTATTGGCTCTTCATCAGTAAATGATTTTTTGCTTAAGCTATTTATATCTATTTCTTGCCCATCATAATCTAAAACCTCTATCACTTGCCATGCCAAGAATGAACATCCTATTTTTGTATATGTGTTCCTTCTTAACGCTCTATTCTCATAGTAACTAAATGTATCATACCCCATACTTTCGCCTTTTACTTGTGACCCTGTTGCTAAATAATAAATGTAATATATGTTCTCTTGCCATATTGGGGTCATTGTAACTATGCCTTCACTATTCGCTGTAAACTCATTTACTTTATATGGTGTATCTAATTGATACTGCTTATTGCTACTATCCTTATACCCTATCATGTGGAACCCTGTGAACTCTACTCCTTCACTTGTAAATGTCACTTCTCCACTCTTCACTATCTTCTGCTCTGGCTTATTTATATACTCAGGGTTGTATCTCGTTCCATTCTTTGCTACTGCTCCTTCTATCTCATAGTCAAATGTCACTACTACATCACTAAATACTGCTGTAAGTGTTATCGTTACTCCATCCTCTGCTGTTAAGCCACTTATTGTCTCTTTATTACTAAATGACCTTCCAAGTAATGAGCTATTAGTTATCTCTTTTCTGTCCTTATCTTCTACTTTCGTCACTACCCATCCTGATGGATATTGGTTCTCTTTGCTATATGTAGACTCTTCTAATTCTTTTGTCTCATAATATCTATATGTGCCTCTTGGCATACTTTCGCCACTTACTCCTGCTTCATTTGGTGCCACATAATTTATATAATACTTATTCTCTGTCCACACTGCTGTAAATTCTATTGTCTCTCCATCATCCTCTACAAAGTCTGATATACTTACTTCTCCTTCTTTACTATATGTCCCTTTTGTCTTCTCATTCTTCCACCCTGTTAATGTAAACCCTGTCGCACTAAATCTCTCTCCATTATCAAGCACCATAGTACTTCCAAGTTTTTCATCTGTTGTATAACTATCTCCTGTTATTATATGCTCGCTTGAATATAAATCTGTTGCTACTCCTTTGTTGTATCTCACCTTATATAAAAACTCTGTCCCTTCAAGTCCTATAACTACATTATCTTTTCCTTCTTTGTTTGTTATATATGTTACAAGTCTATTGTCGTTCTTTGTATCCGCTACAAATATCTTATCAAGATTACTATTCGCTACCTCAAAGTTCTCTACTGTATTACTTGACCAGTCTTCATATATTGTCCCTCTATATGGTGATGGGAATGCTACCTTAATCTCTGTTTCATTTGCTTTTATCTTTGTCCCTGCTATCTGTTTTATAAACCCTTCTTTGTTATTACTATACACTTGATACATGTAGTTATTATCTGACCTACTTACATTGTTCTTTACGACCATATTTCCTTGACCTACATATATATTGCTACTTTCACTTATGAGTAACCCTGCTGCTACACCGCTGCTTGGGCCATCTAATAATCTATTCCCTTGTATATTAAGTGCTCCTGCTAAATATATATTTCCTTTTACATTTACTACTGCTTGGTCTTGTGCTACTTTCGTAAGTATGTTGTCATCTATATACACTCCTGCTAAGGCTTGTATATCCCATTCGCCACCTTCTTCTATTGTCACTATTTCACTTGCTCCTTCATTCTCACTTATTATCAAGTTACTGCTTCCTGCTTCTACAAGTGATGTGCTATCAAGTGCTACTACTTTGTCTCTTACAACATTGTTCATAATCCAGTTGTCACTTGCAAGTGTTACTCTACTTCCACCTTCTATCATCAATATTCTATCTACTTCTGTATACTTTATACTCAATTTATCAAATGTCATATTTGTGCCATTCATCATTGACAATATCGCATTTGCTTTTATTACTCCACTATCTTCTCCTATCCTTGTATCTCTCGCTTCTCCATTTGTGTTATTTAGTAATAATAAACTTCCTTCTACATTATACTCTCTCATTACACTTGATATGAGTTTCAAACTGCCATTTGCTACACTTATTACACTCTCTCTTATCTCTTCATCTTTATTATATGGCACAAACATTACTCTAAGTGTTGTTACATTTACACTATCTCCTATTATTGCTATGTTTGACTTAACTGTTGTTTGTCCTCTGCCATATATTCCTACATTTAATCCATCAAACATATGTGCAGTTGTTGTTGCATTTGTTATTATTCCACTGTTTGATGTCTTGCAATTAGTTATTATTACTTCATCATTTTCACTTCCTCTAAATCTTACATTTGATAATGTATGTCCGTTTAAGCATATGACTAGTTTTCCGTTTACATTTATTGTCCTATTTACTGATATGTTATTCCCTAAGTAATAATACCCTGATCCATCATATACTCCTGAATTTACTGTTGTGCTTCTCCACGGTGTATATACTGTCTCATCATTATCATGTGCTGTGAGCCCTTGATGGTTACATGACATACTATTTGGTGTGCCACATATCTTATGCATATGCTCTTCTGGTAATGTCACTTCTATCCATACAACTTTTAATGTGATTACTCCTCCATCACTATTTACAAGCTCTCTTACTTCCTCTGTCATATCAAAGACTGTGCCTACTTTTACCTTTCCTTCTATGTTATTTCCATTCTTGTCTTTTATACTTACTACTTCCCACTTGTTTGGTTCATACCCTGTCCTATCATACTCACTGTATGTCAACTCTTTAGCACTATAATAATTTACTTCTTCACTCGCCATTGTGCTTTCTATTGCTTCTGTTCCACTTTCATATACTATGTTGTATGTGTTCTCTCTCCATACTGCATATAAATTTACTTCATCTCTCTCGCCTAATCTTACCTTGCTTGAACTAAAGTCTGGCAGAATATCTCCCTCTTTATACTCTTCTGTCCCATACTTCCCATACTCTACTGTTGTCCAGCCTGCAAATGTAAATCCGTTTGCCTTAAATGGATTCTTTGCTATCTCTTCAAGGCTTCTTCCATCTATGTCTACACTAAATTCTTCTCCCTCTATCTCTACTGTCCCTCTATTCTCTTTTAATGCTCGACCTTTCTTATAATTTATTCTATACCCCTCTCCTGGAGTTATTATTATATACCTTGCTAACTCTCCTGTATCTACTACATCTACCTTTAACAATAAATTATTGTGATATGCTGTGTCTGCTTTAAATACTGTCTTATGTAAATCTTCTGTATAATCTTTTACATACTCTGATGAGAAATTCTCAAATATTGTCCCTCTCATCGTTGATACATCAAATGCTATGGTCATATTGCTGTTCTCTGCATCAAATTTATAATCTGTGCTTGTAGCTCTTAAGAATGCATCTGTGCTACTTGATAATACCTGTGTCATGTGATAACTACTTGTCTTACTATCTCCTTCAAGGCTATTCCCTGATACATCTATATAGCCATTTCCTACATTTAATACACTTCCCACTGGCACATAGTAGCCACTTGCACTATACCCTCCACTAAACTCGTTATTCTTTACTTCTATACTTCCAAGCATACTTATCTGTTTATTTCTGCCAAATGACAATACATAATTCTCTCTCGCATTCCCTTCTGTCACTTTTACTTTATTGTTATTTAGTTTTATCTTACTTCCTTCTCCTACACTCATATCGCCACTTACATATAACACTTTCTTTACTGTGCTATTTCCTACTGCTTCTATCTCTCCATTCTCGCCTAAATTCAACGATACTGAGTTTATTAACCCTATCTCTATCTCACTATCTTCACCTGCTCCTTTGCTCGCTTCATTATCTACTACTTTTATCTTTCCGTTTTCTTCTACTGTTAGTCCTCTTAATTCCATTATCGCTGCTTTTACTTCATTGTTACTTATCTCATTCTCTCCTCTTGCTGTCAATACTACATTGTAGAATAAGTATGTGTCACTCTTTACATTGTCTATCGTTATGTCTTTTATACTTGCTTTTCCATCCTCAAACATATATCCTTTTATCTCTACATCTCTTATCTCTACTTTGTCAAATATGTTTTCATCTACACTTGACCTCCACTCTGCTATGTAGTTATATTTTCCCTTTATCTCTACATTATATACTTCTGTCTTTGCTACATCATAGAATAACCCATTTATTCCATTTGCCACTTCTACTTTTATCTTACCTTTTCCTAATACATTCGCTGTTACTGTGTCAAATATATTTACTGCATTGCCACTTCCTTCTTCTACTATACTTGCTTCATTCATACTCTCTTCTATTACACAGTTTGTTATATATACTTCTCCTTGTCCTTTAAATCTTGCTCCTATTAACTTCCTTCCATTCAAACAGATGTGAAGCACTATACCTCTTCCTAATTCTATCTCTCTATTTACTTCTAAATTATCTACTAAGTAATAATACCCTCCATTTGCTATCATTGTATCAATAGTTGCTTCATCTACTTCATCCAACATCTCATACACTGTGTCATCATCACTATGGCTCTCTCCTATGTGTAAACATGCTTCTCCATTACTAACTCCACATACTTTATGTGTATGTGCTTCCGCTCTTGATATCCAACTCGCCGTTAATGTCACTACCGATTTATTTGATGTTGTAAGTTTACCTCTTACACTTGTGCTCTTTAATTCCCTATTTATGTTTACTGTGTCTTCTGTCACTCCTCCTTCTATACTCGTTATCTTCCATCTGCTAAATACTCTATCATTTACTGCATATGTATGCTTTGGCAACTTGTCTGTCTCATTATCTACATCAAAGTAATGAACATTTTCTAACTCCGCCATCTCTAAGTCATCTACTCCTGCTATCCCACTTGAGAAATGTATTTTATATGTTACCTCTTCCCATATAGCATATAGGTTTACTAATTCTTTCTCTTCATCATTTATTGTCGTTACTTCTGCTCCTACTCTATTCCCTTCTTCATCTACTGTCTCTTTATATACATCTCCAAGTCCATTTGGATCAAGTGACCACCCTATAAACTCAAACCCTTCTACACTAAATCCTTCTTCATTAGTCCTAAGTTTTACTAATTCTGTCATCTTCCCTTTTTGACTTGGGACATTTCCTTTTACTTCACTCTCGTGACTTACTCCTTTACTATCTACTGGGCTTCCTTTCTTATATACTATGTCGTATGGCTTATTTCCCCATACTCCTTCCATATATACTACTGCTCCTTCTGTCTCTGTAAGTCCAAAGTTGTCATTCCCTACTGCATATAGTGTCCCTATTCTTCCTCTATTTCCGTCTTCCGCTTCTTCTCCATCTTTCTTTATTGATACTAACTTCCAATTCTCAAATACTTTACTTTCTGCACTATATGGATTCGTCATATCTATTTTGTCATAATAGTAATACTCTTTGTCCTCTTTATCTTCTCCTATTATATCAAATGTCCCATCTCCTCCTTTGTCAAATGTCACTGTGTATTTCTTCTCTTCCCATGTCGCTTCAAGTATCACTATCTCTCCATCTTTATCTATTAACGAATCTACTGTATCTCCTTCGCCATATACCTTATCTCCTAACTTAAATCCTGTGAACTTAAACCCTTCTAATAAAAATCCTGGGTCATTTGTTCTTAATGTTACTTTCTCTCTGCAATATGCTGTCTGTTGCGAAATATTCCCTGAGGCTGCCTTACTCTCCCCACTCTTCGTTATTCCTGCTCCGCCTATATACCTTATTGTATATGTGTTCTGCTTCCATATCGCATACAGTGTCACTACTTTACCAAGCTCCGTTGTGTATGGCTCGTGTTCTTCTTTCGCTATATCTTCATCACTGCCATCTATTGTCCTACTCCAGCCTATAAATGTAAACCCTTCTACATAAAAGTTATTCTCTTCTAATTTTGTATTCTGATCTATTGGGGCTGTATGTCCTTTTGTTGTTCCTCCCATCTCATACGATATACTTGTGTCATGTGCTACTGGCTGACCTATGTTATACTCTATTATATATACTCCGTCATATCCTATTACTAAATCGCCTTCTACTATCTTTACTGCAAGCCCTTCTCCTGCCATCTTGTCAACTAAAAATCTGTCAGCAAATTTATTTATATCGCCTTCTACTTTGCTACTGCTAAACCCTTTATATATCGTCCCTACATATGGTGTTGTGAATAACACCATTGTTTCTACTTCATCAAGTTTTATTTTTGTATTCTCTATCTGCTCTAAGAACCCTTCTTTATTCTTACTGTATATATCTGAAAGATGTAATGAATTACTTACTCCTTCTCCTTCTGATGTATTTCCTTTTATTTTTATATAACTATTTCCTATCGCTATCTTCCCTGTCTCTTCTACTATTACACTTGATATTAACCCTCTCTCTATTGGGCCGCCTTCTTCTCTATTTACTCCTTTATACTTATTGTTCGTTATCTCTATGTTTCCTTTTAACTCTAACTTATGTCCATTTCCTATTTTTATTATCCCTTGCTCTACTTGGGCATCTTCCTTCGTTATCTCATTGTTATCTATTACTAATTTACTTCCTTCTTCTAACATTAAGTTATTTTCACTTAACTCTATCATACTTCCTTTTGATAACTTATTTCCTGTTATCTTATTATTTCCATACACTTTTATATCCCTTGTGCTCTTTATAATATTCCCTGTTAAGTTTATTCCATTAACTTCTACTTCTTGAAGAAGAACTTCCCCTGTTGTGTTTATTATATTCTCTATTCCACTATCTACTCCTTTTACCAATTTAACATTATTAAGGCTAAATATTCCTTGACCTGTTGTTTTTATACTATTACTTACTTTATATACTATTCTTCCTCTTCCACCTATATAGCCTGATATTCTACTTCCTGTGAACCTAACATTATCTATCTCTTCTTTATCATTCTCACCTTTACATGTCGTTACATACACTGCTCCATTTCCTATGAACTCTACATTTATCATCTTGTGGCCATTAAGACATATGTCAAGCATCTCATTCACTGTTATTGTCTTATTCTCTAAATTGTCAGTTAAGTAATAATATCCGTTGTTGCTATCATTATACTCTACATACTTAACACTATCTGTATGTGCTGCATACCCTTTATGGTTACACTCTCCTTCCGCTCCACATGCTTTATGATAATGGTTAAACCATACACGAACATTATTATCTTTATATTGTATTATGAGTTCTTTATCTTTTATCTTTGAGGCTGTAAATACTTCACTATACTTATTTACATTATCTACTGTATTACTTGTCCATGTCTTATATATATACCCTGTTCCATCTGCTCTACTAAATCCTACTTCCATCTTGCTTCCACTTGTTACAAATTTACCACTTGCTTGATTTATGAATCCATCACTATTGTAACTATATACTTGGTATATATTATACCCTCCATTAACTGTATTCCCCGATACATTTATCTTATTGCTTGATATGTCTATAACTCCACCACTTCCTACTCTTAATGCCATAAGGTTATTATTTTCGGCTGTAGAATTTAAAAACTTATTCCCTGTTATTTCTACATTACTTTTTACTGTCCACTTCTTACTGTCTCCTATACTCACTACATACTGGTCACTTGTCCCTCTTAGTTTATCTATCTCATTATTCTTTATACTTATTGTTCCACTTCCAAAACTTGCAGCTCCTTCTATATTTACAAAGCCTCTCTTATTTGCGTTAACTCCTGTCTGTTTATTTCCACTTATCTCTACCTGACTATATGCATTAAACTGTCCCCCCACCGTCATAAAGGTATTGCTCGTCTTATATCCTTTTATCGTCACATTATTTACTGACATGCTTCCTGTCACATTTATTATGCTTGTCTCTAATACTGTAGTCTCATTTGGCACAAGGTCTACATTCAATAAATTTAATGTTTCACTATTTGCTACTCCTCTTGTTTTTACTGTTGTCCTCCCACCTACTGAATATATCCCTCCTTTTACTCCATTAAACATGTATTG